>JBAZRU010000277.1:0-8433 GCA_041662805.1 Candidatus Hydrogenedentales bacterium
CCGTTTCCCGGGCAAAGTAGACCTCGACCGCGTCGGCGTAACCGGGCATTCTTTTGGCGGCTACACGAGCACGCTGGTCGCCGACGCCGATCCGCGCGTCAAGGCCATTGCCCCAATTACCGGCGTCGCGGAAACGCGAACAAACTACCAATGCCCCACGTTGGTCATCGTCGCGTCGGAAGACAAGACGATCAAAGCGGAAGGCAACGACCGTGCGCGCACCTACTACGATGAGTCCAAAGGTTCGAAATACTTGGTCGAATTCAAGAACGCCGGCCACTTCTCGTTCACCTGCATGTTCTACTTCAAACCGGATTTTGGCGACGGCGTCGGCGAGGGCAAGCGCATCACGAACGGTGAACCCATCGTCTACATGCCCAAGGAAGATGTCTACCGGCTGACCAACGGGTACGTCACCGCATTCTTCGGTCGCGAGCTACAGAAGCTGGAGGGATACAAGACCTATCTGGAAACCAACCGCGACCCCGTCGAATTGATTGTGAAATGGCAACCGCCCACGGCGCCCGCAGAGACGGGCGTAAAGCCAGCGGTATAACCGCGGTTCACCGAGTGTGTCCACGCCTGAGTTTGTCCGTGCTCGTCAGTGTACGTCCGTCTTGGTCCGCGGCCCCCTCAGGCTCACTGCATACCGCCCACAAACGGAACCGTGTAAGCCGCGGAAGGCATGACATAGTACGTCGGATTGGTGATGCCCGCACCATAGAGATGGGCCCGCGCCATCTCCAACGCTTCCGCCGCGTTGGCCGCTTTCGTCGCGCCGAGCAACGCGACGGCCTTCTCCGAAAGCTCCGTGACGAGGATCGCCGAAGGCCCCTTTTCCAGCGTGGATAGGGCTGTTTGACCGTAGATCTCACTTGCTCTTCGGAGCTCTTGAATCACCGCCTTGGCGCTTCCCAATCGAAGCCACGATGCATACCGCTCGCTGCCCAGGCCTTCGTGGCAATGGGCCAACAGCACAATGCGTCCACCCGGTTCCATCGCCTGATACGCGTTGTACAGCGATTTGTGGCATTGAATGAAATTCTTCGCATCGCCCGCGGACGCAATGACGAGGTGGGCGCGCTTGCGAATGGGAACCGAATACAGCGAACGCGCGAATTCGGCTGCGGCCCGGTGCGCCGCATCGAGCTCTCCCGCGAACACCCTCGCAATCTGCCCCTCTCTATTCAGCACGGTGTTGATGATGCAATCGACGCCCGCGAGACGCGCGCCCTCCAGCATGTCCTCCGCAACCGGGTTTCCATCGAGCGCGGCAATTCGCACCGCGGGATTGAGGCGATCCTCGTATGCGTGCAGGTTCATGGCGTGATTGTGCGCTATCGTGCGCGCCGAACTAATCCCCGGCACGATCGACTTCCGCCCACCGCCGAATCCGCCAAAATAGTGCATTGCGACCGCGCCCGTAGCGATGATGCGGTCGCACGCATGGACGCGCGCATTGATTTCCACGGGCGTGCCGCGCGACGTTATCCCCACATACGTGAGATTGGAATGGTCATTGGGGTCATGCGTGTAACAACGGTCGCGCAAGCGCCCGTACATCTCCAGCCCCAGAATTCGCTCTTGCTCCTCGGGGAGTGGAGGGCGATGCGTGCCGCTCGCGAAGACGACAATCAGCGACTCGTCCGAGATCCCGCGCTCGTTCAACCCGCCGACCAGCACGGGCAGCACGCGATCGACCGCGGTTGAACGGAACGAGTCCGATACGACGATTGCGACTCGCTCGCCGGGATGCACAAGTTCGAAGACGCTTCGGTCGATTCCGATGGGTCTGTACAACGCATCGAGGATTCCGCGCTCGACATCGGCCAGCGCCGGACACTCGGCAACCTCAAGCACGTCGAGACAATGGCCCCACGGCAGCATTGCTTCGATGCTCTTGTTCCCGTATCTTAGGTGGAGGTCCATGTGCTGCTAGTATATCCGATTACTGGGGCGCATGCACGTGTGATTTGAAGTACGCCTGCTGCAATGCACGGTACTTGGCCCGCCACGGACGCTCCTCCTCCCAACTCGTGATGTTGTCCACGCGCCGCCGGGGGTCTTCGAGACCCGGATCCCCGTCGATGCCCGCCGAGTACAATTGGAAGGAATTGGGCGAAAAATAGCCGTTTTCGGACTTCAGCGCCATCGATCCGGGAACCTCATACGCAGCAGTTGGCGCGTAGTAGTAGGCATGCTCCCAAGAATCGCGCGGCGGACCGCCCGGTAGGTAGTTCACTGTCTTGGACAAATGCCTCACGGCCAGTTCCAGCCCAGCGTCGCCCGCAGGCGGATAAGCGCCGTACGCGGCGTGGTACGTTTCGACCGCATGCGCAAGCGAGCTGAGCGTCGCCTCAGTTCGAAACATCTGAGCGGTGGGGGACCCTTGCGGGGTGCTGATCGCGACAATGACGTGGGTTGCCACAAAACTCACTACGGCGAGAACCGGAAAGAACAAGAGTACGTACTTACCCGAGATCCTGCGTTTAGAATTCGAAGTCGGTGTCATCGGGTGCTTCCCTGTCGGCCATACACAACAACCAGACTGCCGCGAACACGATACATTCGAGATAGGTTAGAACCAACACCAACCCTATCCTCTGCGGCAAAAAGTCAAACGGACTGGGCGTATCCGGATCGGCAAGCAAACGTCCAGCGACAATGTCGTGAATTACGAGCTGAAATAGGCAGACCAGCAATACGGCCCCGCTCCTGGGCAATTGCCGGACCATTGGCGAAAGCGCCTCACCAAGCCGCTTCCATTGAAGATGGCCCGAAAACATCACACACGTGCCTATCGGCACGGCCACGATGTTCAAGACAAACGCCGCGATATGGCAAATCGCCGTCACGGCATTCTGGCTGCCTCCAAACAAGTTTGGGTTGGCCAGCCACATGCACGTAAACGTGACCAAGTCTAACAGCAGCCACATGGGGAAAAACCTCGTAACCGCTTCCCAATCGTCGCGAATCCGCCAAAGCGGACGGTCGATTTCCTTGCCCATTCGAGAAAAGGCCACGCAACGCACAAGCGCGAGGACGGCAATGATGACAATGGTTCCCAGCAGGCCGTACGGACCGGCTTGAAGCGACTCGAAGTCGGAGCCTGTGTGCCGGAGCACCGCTGCGTCCATCAAGACCTTTAGAACGACCGCAAGAACCGTTGCACCGCAATAAAGGCCGACCGCGAACAAGTTTCGTTGAACCGCGTCAACAGCGTTCAGGAGAGATTGCACCGAATATCACTCCTTGGGTAGGGTGGGATCGAGGTAGGACTGCTGACGGTGCATCACATAGTGGGCGATGGCCTCTCGCGACTCATCATCTATACCGAAGAACGTGGCGCGCACCAAATACCGCCCTCCCGAAAGCGGCGCGGAGGAAACCAGGCGCGCGTCCACCGTAACGGGTTGCGAGCCAGGTAAATTGAATTCCAGCGTGACTCGAATCAATACTTGGCTGGGTATAGCCTGCGGAGCCACGAGGGCCAGTCCGCCCGCACTGATGTTGGTGACGCGGCCGCGCAGCTTCGTCACGACTTGCCGTTCCCGCGTGTCCTGCTCCACTCCGTCCACGGGGGCATTGAGAATCCCGACCGTGACGTTCTGTTCGTACCGCACGCGATAAAAGTCGCGCGATTGCATTCGAGTGAAATCGGACGTGTGAAAGAAAAGCAGCGCGGGCGGCTCCCGATCTTCACGCGCGAATCGGACCGTGAACAGATACCGCGCGTCCTCTTCCCGCCACATTCGGACACGCACCTCTTCCTCACGAGTGAACTGCTGCCGTTCGTCGACCGAGCCCACGATGCGAATGGACAAGTAGGATTCGTCGATGTTCGCCACAGTACCCCGTAGCCATTTGGGCGGCGACACGGACGCGCGAGCTATCCACAGTTCCTGCGATACGTACAGCTCGCGCGTCGAGTGGATTCGCTGACCAATCGGAACATAGTCCAGCGATAGTCGCGTGCGAACATCGTGCAACAACAACCCCACGCGCTCGAATTCCGCGATGTTGCCTTGCTTCCTAAACTCTTCGAGCTCCGATTCCACCGCTTGGTCGAATAGATGCCTGACCGAAACCATGCGGTGAGGATCGTCTGGCGACCACCGGCGCGCCAATTCCTCCAGCAGCGTGCGCTCCTCCGGAGACAATTCTTTGTCGCGCGCAATTACCCCAAGGGTCTGCCAGGACTCCTGACGCCGCCGCCTGCGGTTTCTACCCTGCCGATAAAACTCAATGCCAACGGCAACGAACATCAATGTCCCAAACAGCGCCGCCAACCACTGGATCATGTCTGGCGTTGAGTAGTTGAAACTGAAAGGCATATTTCCCAGTATTCCCTCGAAGTATCCTATTCGTCCCAAGATGATACACAGAACAGGGTTGCGCTCGTCAGTATACACCGCCCGGCCCACGAATTCTCATTCGCACGACTCTGGCGACGCCGGACTACGGCAGGGCCCTTCGCCAAGCCAGGGCGCCTCCGCAAGGTAGCGCGCTTTCGCCAAAAGCGCCTCTTGCGCCCTCCCACCACAACTCCCCGCCGAAAGCGCCTCGAACCCTTACCCGCAATTTGCGCTCTCGCGCGGACGTTTCGGCGAACGTCCCTACCAATTCGTTCTCTTCGCGGAAGCCCCCCAAAATCTGTTCCCATCTGCATTCTGTGCGTACTTTCGCGGCAAGGACTCTTCTTCAATTCCCCGTGTTCCCCGTGATTTGAAGTTCTTCCTGCTTGATTGATTTTCTTCTCGGTGTGTATCGGTGGTTAAGTCTCTTTCGGTTGCGCCTCTGCCGCGCCGTGCTATCCGTGGTGAAGCATTTCTTCCCCTTGCATCCGCACCGCCTCGCACCGGGCCTCGCAAGCGGCTATGATGGCAGTGTCATTTGGTATTGCACGTTTCAGCCCTATTCAGCGAGATTGCCGGTTCATGCGCGTGCTCTGCCTCGGGATACCGTTCTTCTGCAATGAATCCCCTGTCGCCCTGTATCGAGGACCGCACGAGGTCAAGACGCTCGGCGTTGGGGACACGTATGATTTTGCATTCGATTCGGAACACGAAACCGCCACGCAGGTCGTCCTGAGAATTGCGCGAACGTGGACTCCGGAACTGCTGCTGTGTTGGATGCCGGAGGCCTTCCCACCTCCCTTTGGCATCGAGCACGCCCCCCTGAAAACCGTCGCCCTCGTGTCGGACTGGAACGTCTACTATCCTGTCCTCGCCACCAACCTTGCCCGGTACGACCTGGTCCTTTGCGACAAACCCGGAACGGAAGCCCTTCGCAGCACCCTTGTCCATCCGCACCATGCGATGCCCCTCTATTCCGCGATCACGCCGCTCCATCGCCGCCTCAATGAGAAGAAAGACATCGACGTGCTCTTCGCCGGAAACCTTAGTCCCGCCGCCCACCGCACACGCGCGCGCTACTTGGAACGGCTCGCGCCGCTATTGGACCGGTATCGCGTCGTGTTCGCCGGAGGCGTGTTTGGAGAAGACTACGTGCGCCTGCTCAACAGGGCGCGCCTCGTGTTCAATCACTCCATCCGCGGCGAAATGAACCTTCGCGTGTTCGAGACGCTCGCATGTGGCTCCACGGCGCTGCTCGAATCGGGCAATCTCGAAGTGCGCGATCACCTCAAGCCCGATGAAGAGATTGTTCTATACGATGCCGGCGATTTCGAGGAGCGAATCATTCATCTCCTGGAGCATCCACACGAAGCCCAAGCGATCGCCGATTGTGGGCATCGCCGCGCAGCCGGACTTGCAGGCGAAAATCGATTGACCGCGCTCATCGATTGGGCCGCCCGCGAGCCAAGTTCCGGACGCCTCTTCCACACCGTGCCCGAGGCCGAGCGGCGCTATCAAGACGTGCTCATGTACGGGCAGTCGCGCTTCGCGGGGCACCGGGTGGTCGCGCAACAAATGCTGAATCGCTTAGCCGGGGAACACTCCAAAGACCCCCGCGTGTGGACGGCCGCGTCAGGCTTCATTTCGCCCCCGGTGGATGAGATCCCTCCAGATCGCGCACGCAACGCCTTGATCAAGGCGCATACGCTTGCGCCGGACTCCGCCATATTTGCTTTGAATGCAGCGTCCGCATGCCTCTTCTGCGGAGACAACGACGCGGCGTTGGAGTACCTGGAGAAAGCCCTGCAATGCGATTCCCTGGACGGACAAACCTGTCTCATGGGATCCGTGTCGCAGCCCTTCGTAGTGCGTTGGCGCCGCTCCGTCGCGGAAGGAACGGCTTCGACTGCCATGCTGCGCGCGGAGACGCATATTCGCACGGCGCATCTCCTGTCCGCGCGCGGAGACCTCCCGGGCGCAGAGACCCACGCGATGGCGGCGGACGCCCTCGACCCCGGCAACTCAGGCGCCGTCCTCCTGTGGGCGAACATTCTGTGGGTAACGGGACGAAAGGTCGAGGCGGCCGAATTGCTTCAGCGCCGTCTCGCGGACTTGCCGCTGGACTTTGAGGCGCGTCAGCAGCTTTGCGACATGCTCGCGGACATTGGCATGCGCGAAGAGGCCCTCGCCCTCGCGCGCACAACCCTGCGGATCGTTCGCGCATTCCCGGACGATCCGGCCTCGCTCTGAGCGGGCGCACTTGCATCCGCCGCCGTCCGAACGTATCCTTCTTCAATCTAAACGGATTGTCTTCGCGCGATTGTGCGCGAAAGGAGGGAGTTTCTCATGCCGAAGACGAAGGGGGTGTATCGGTTCACGTTCGGGCCATGGAACATCGACGAAGGGGCTGACCCCTTTGGGCCGACCGTACGCACACCGATACCGCTGAAAAAGAAGATCGAGATCGCCAAGGAATACGGTTTCAAGGGCATGCAGTTCCACGACGACGACGTCGTGCCCGAACTGGACGGCAAATCGGCCTCGGAGATAGCGAAGATTTCGAAGAAGGTCAAGGGCATGCTCGACGACGCCGGCCTTGTCGCCGAATTCGTTGCGCCGCGCCTTTGGTTCGCGCCCGAAACCATCGACGGCGCGTACACGAACAATTCCGCGAAGTGTCGCACCTACGCCATCGACCGCACGAAAAAGTGTATCGACATCCTGAATCATGTCGAAGCGGATGCGGGCATGGTGCTGTGGCTCGCGCGCGAAGGCACCTACATTCGCGAGAGCAAAAACTCGCGCGTGCAGGTCCTACAGATTCGCGACGCGATCAACGAGTTCCTCGCCTACGACCCGAAAGTCCGCATCATGATCGAGCCGAAGCCGAATGAGCCGGTAGACAGCGCAATCATCTCGACTATCGGACATGCGATCGGCCTGAGCTACATGACGACCGACCCGTCGCGCGTCGGTGTGCTCGTGGAATCGGCGCACTCCATTCTCGCCGGGCTCGACCCCGCCGACGATATGGCGTATGCCCTTGCCCACGACAAGCTGTGGAGCGTTCACCTGAACGACCAGAGCGGCCTGAAATTCGACCAGGACAAGTCGTTCGGGTCGTACAACCTGCGACGTGCGTTCGGCCAGATTCGCGTGTTGGAAGAGTACGGTTATGGCCGCAACGGCGAATGGGTCGGCCTCGACGTCAAAACGATGCGCACGCAAAAGCAGGCCGTTTCGTCGAAGCATTTGCGGAACAGCAAGGACACGTTCCTGTTCCTGCTCGACAAGGTCGCTACGTTCGACACGAAACTCGAAGCGCAGCTCATCAAAGAGCGTGACTACGAAGAGCTCGACCGCTACATCCTTTGCCATCTCATGGGCAAGCGGTATTAATCGCTTGAACTGAAGGGCACTCGTCCCTGTATTGTAGTGCAGGCTTTCGGCCTCGGAGAATCCGGACTGGAAGCCTGCACTTCTTTTTTGTCGCGTACATGGTAAGGCTGTCCGCGCAACCCCAGGGAGATACGTCCATGCCTATCGCCGACTTCAGCCTGAAGGACCGAATCGCAACCGTCACCGGGGCAAGCCGCGGCATCGGCGAAGCCATCGCACGCGGACTCTCCGAACAAGGCGCGACCGTCGTCTTGTGTTCGCGCAAACAAGACGGACTGGATGCGGTGGCCGAATCGATTCGGCGAGAGGGCGGAAAGGCCGTCCCCATTGCGTGCCATACAGGTCAGACCGCCGCAATCGAAGGGCTGTTCGCGCGCGTAAAGGCAGAATTGGGCCGCGTCGATATCCTCGTCAACAACGCAGCCACGAATCCCTATTTCGGTCCCGCCATCGACATCGGCGAATCCCAATTCGACAAGACCTTCGAGGTGAACGTGAAGGGCTACTTCCTCATGGCGCAACACGCCGCGCGCATGATGGTCGAACAAGGCAAGGGGTCCATCATCAACATCGCGTCCATCGCGGGCATCTCGCCGCCGCCGATGCAGGGCATCTACGGCGTGACCAAAGCCGCCGTCATCGCCATGACCAAAATGTTCGCGAAGGAACTCTCCGGCGC
>JBAZRU010000278.1:0-1103 GCA_041662805.1 Candidatus Hydrogenedentales bacterium
GCTGCTCTTCGTGCGCACGGGGCCGCCCGCTCACGAACGGGACGCGAGTCCCATGATGGCATCGCTTCTGGGCCACGCCATGGACTCGATGCCGCCGGACATGCCGCCGCCGGAAGACGGCGAGCCCTATGCCGTGAGCCCCGAGATTGAGTATGAGGGCACACTCGCCAGCGTCGAGTGGCTCGAACAAGAAGAAGATGCGTATACCGCCACGGCGGACTTGGATACGATGCTGGGGTCGTTGAGCGATACCGAGATTCAGGCATTCAAGACCTTGCTAGCCGATTACGCAGAAGGGAGCCGATCCATATGAGCCTCATGAGTCCGTTGCGGAGAGGCGCAGTCGCCGCCTTGCTCATGGCCGTCGCCGCGGCCTATGCGCAGGACCCTCCGGCAGCGCCTAAGGTTGCCCAGCCGCCTGCCGAGGCAAAACAAGGCGAGGCGGCACCGCCACCCGACTGGAACGATCGCGATGTGCGCGAGCTGGTGAATGCGGTTCTCATGGCGCGTATCTCACGCGAACTGGACCTGACGGACGAGCAGACGGTGATCATGATGCGGCGCTTTGGCGAACATAAAGACGGTTACGAGAAGTGCGCCGCCGATCGGGCCCGTGCTTTCAAGGAACTGAAGGTGGCTATCGGCTCGAATGCGACGGACGAGGACGTTCAAAAGAAGCTGAACGCGCTTGTCGAGCTGGACAAGAAGCTGGCCGAGTTGCGCCAGGATGCCTTCAAGAGCATCGCAGCCGGCATGACCGCCAGGCAGCAGGCGCAGATGTATACGTTCATCATGGATTTCGAGAATCAAATGAAACGCCTGGTCCAGCGCGCCAAGGAGCTGGGCAACGAGCGCCTCATTCGTCTGCGCGATGAAGTCGATGGCCCCATGGGACCTGGGGCCGACCGCCGCTCGGGCGACCGGCTTCGCCGTCTGCGTGGCGAGATTGCGAATGGCAATCCGGCGGTCCCCGCCGGGCCGAAGGACGCTCCACCTCCACCACCTCCGCCGCCGCCCGCGACTGAGAAGAAATAGAGGAGCTGAGTGCCGAAAGAGCGGCGTGGGGGACCGGCTGACCGCGATGAGGGCTGACAAGACGATTG
>JBAZRU010000278.1:1113-8422 GCA_041662805.1 Candidatus Hydrogenedentales bacterium
TTGGGGGTGGGGGATGCAGTGGAAACGCGTGGAATTGACACTCATCGCGGTCGCCACGCTTATGTCGACCGTGTGCGCCATCTGGAACGCCGTCGATGAGTACTGGCAATTGGGCGACTGGAGCGGCATAGCGTTCTTTGCGGGCATATGGCTGTTCATCCCCTGGCTCGTCGCCTTGCGCGGTGTTCTAACGACAAGATCGAGCACGCGCCGTACAAACCTTGTGCTTTGCGTTGTATTTGCAGCCCTGTTTCTGATCTATGCCTTCAACGGGTCGTCCGGAGACCGAGGGGAAGGCGCCCAGCATATGCATCTGGTGTTCGTCCCCGTCTTGCTGGCTCTGGTCACGCTGGGCGTGTGGATCGCCGTATCGTTGCTTCGTGGCGTGGACAGACTCCGCGCGCCCAGATAGCCGGCCGTCATCCTCCCTCGATCTCGCCAATGCGGGATAGCTCTTCGTTGTCGCGGTGCGCCAAATCTGCGCCCAACCTCTATAGAACACTGGACGAAATGGCAATACCGGGTGTACTTTGAATGCAGTTCAAAGACTCAGCTCGGCTGGCGGCTGAAAGGGGGTGACTCGGGGACCATACTCGCCAATGCACTTGCAGTGTTCTGCTACGGGGCAAGCGAAGGCGTCCCACACGGTGGTTTCGTGCGTGACGCCGAACACAACGACGAATGGTTAGGGGGCACTCATGAAGTCGAAGGGGTTTACGCTCATCGAACTGTTGGTCGTTATAGCTATCATCGGTATTCTCGCGGCCTTCCTTCTTCCGGCGCTAGCGCGCGCCCGGGAGGCTGCCCGCAGGGCGTCGTGCCAAAACAATCTCAAGCAGATGGGTCTCGTATTCGCGATGTACACGAACGAGTCCAAGCGAGGTAAGTTTCCTCCAATCAAGGTGCTGAACTGCGAAGGCGGCAACGCGAGAGACGCGACGTTCAACGGGCCGTCTGTGTATCCCGAATACCTCACAGATGTGAATGTCTGCGCGTGTCCATCGGACTCGGATTTGGAGAGTGTGTTGAACGGGTTTCATCAGAACGGAGACCCGACGCTCCCGGTCGAGGCCTGCAGGCTGGCGCGCGGCAGCTATTACTACCTGGGCTGGGCCTTCTATGAGCCCGATATTCTCCTGCCCGGTGTCACAGTGCCGACGACGCTTGAAGGAGTCGACATGGGAGACTTTGCGGCCGTGGTCGCATATGCCAGCACGCTATTCGATGCAGGAGTGGTCAGCGGATTCGCCAACATGTACGTGAACAACTTCACGCCAGAATCCAAAGAAAGCGATTTGGGCCCAGTGCCGCGGCTGCGCGAGAATAGCGAACGCATCTTTGTGAGCGACATCAACAATCCGGCCGCCTCCGCGGTGGCGACGAGCGACATCCCCGTCATGTGGGACGAGATCGCCGTATACGGCGGCGCCAACACGTACAACCACGTCCCCGGCGGCGGCAATTGCCTCTACATGGACGGCCACGTCGAATGGCTTCCCTTTCACAGCAAGTTTCCGTCGAACGTAACGGGCATCGTCTTGAGCAGCGTTTTCTGAGAATACTCTGTTGACCGCAGCTACGCCGGCGCGTTCCTCAAGGGACGCGCCGGCTTCTTGCTGCCAGTCGACTCCACGTGCGCGCACTCCGATCGATTTGATTCAAAGGCGTCATCACGAGTAGGGAGTCAAGCTTTCTGACGGGGGGGGAGGGTGCCGCGCGAACGGAGGGTCTTCGGGATGGCACATAAGAGCAACGTGCCGATTGTCGTGATCGTATTGCTTTGTCTTGCGGCAGGGGGATGGTTTGTTTGGCGAGTATTGAAAGACTCTCCTCTCCCCATGGGGACCAACACCACGCCGGAAACGCACTCGATTGTTCGTGATGAGGCCCAGGCGCCCATTGAGAGCAGCAGGCCCGAGGAGCCCCTTGCAGCAGACGCCGGGCAACCTGCGTCTGCCGCCGAAGAGCCCATTGTTCCCTTGCCAGACGTTGCAGGCACGAAGCCCGAACCGGAAATCGAAGGCGGCCTGACCATTGACGGAATTGTCGTAACGCAAACGGAGCTTGGTGAAGTTCCTGTACCCAATGCAGCGATCTTTGTCGGACAGCGACTGCTGCCCCAAGATTCCACCACGCGCGAACAGGAAAGGCTTGCACTTTCCAGTGCAGACGGGACGTTTCACGCGCGTAGCCTATCGCCCAGCAATTACTACGTCTATGCTTTGCACCCCGATTACGCCCCGGGTTGGCTGCCGATTACGCCCGAACCCGGCGCGACTATCGAGGTCCGGATTGTGTTGTCGAAAGGGGGTACTCTCGAAGGCGCGGTCACCGTTGGCGGTCAGCCGGTGGAAGGCGTTTCCGTCCATGTGGAGTCCAACACGGAGATTGCCAGAGGCTACACCGGACCGGACGGCACTTATCAACTCACAAGAGTGACGCCGGGTGAATTCACGGTCGGAACGCAACTGGACGGAGGAAAGCGTTCCCTTGTTCAGCTCGCGGTCGTAGTGGCAGGCCAGACGACACGCGTGGATTTCGCCTTCGGTGGCGCAACTTCCGCGGTTCAAGGAATCGTGACCGTCGACGGAGAGCCAGCCACTAAGGGGAGTATGCGTCTATCCGTCGCAACGGGATCGGGCATCGAAGAGCGTTTCTGCACCACAATTCAACCGAATGGCAAATACCTTTTCTCGGAATCACCCGCCGGAGCTGCCACACTCCAGGTTTCAGCGGACCTGCAGAATCACCGGACAGCGTCGAGGCAGCTACTGTTCTCCATCCCCCAAGGCGAGTCCGTGTCGCAAGATGTCGAAATCAGCCTGAAGACACTCCTCAGGGGAGACATCACGATTCCCGACACTATTAAGGATGGTGTTGTCTTGGCCCTGCGCGGCGACGTGAAGATAGAGAGGCTCACAATGGAGCACCTCATGTCCCTTGAATCATTGGTTGCGGCTAGCGCGTCGGTTCTCGAGCGCTCTTTCCGCTTCGAGGGGTTGGATCCCGGCACGTACACGGTTGTCGTGCTCGCCTACCCCGAGGTTCCAGGAAGTGACATGGAGGGACTTGCCACCCTGGTTGCAAAGTCACTCTTTGCGTCTGCTGTGGTTGAGGTGAAAGAGGACGCCGAGACGGTAGTCGATTTGACACCCACGCTGTAGTCCATGCCCGCACTTGGACTTGAGGTGAAACCGGGGGCAGATTCCGTGTGTCTAACAGAATGAATGTCTTGGCGAATTCTGTCGTCTCTTGGACAACACCGAATTTCCACTACCCGGAGCCGAATGCCAATGCGAACCCTTCTTGTCGCGCTGTTGACAGCGCTGGCCCCCTTTACGGCCCTCGGCGTTGATGCCGCTCCACAGACGCTAGATACCGTCGAACAACAAATCGGCGAGGCGTGGAGCAAGATCGACTCGTATACCGCCACGCTGAAGATGGAAGCCACGATCCCCAAGGGGTTCATGACCATTTCCATGAAGGGAAGCGGCCCGTTTGAGTTCATGAAGATCGACGGGGGTCCCCGGTATCGTTCGGAATTGCTCAACACCGTCGATGTGGGCATTCCGATTCCGCAGAGCATGGCGCAGCAGAATATCCTTACCGTATACGATGGGACGACGCTGTACACGGAGATGAAGATCGCCGGGAAGCAGAAGGTTGCGAAGCGCAATCCGGACGCGGGAACCAGCCGCAGTCCCGAAAGCGGCAAAGCGCTATTTGAATCCCTGCGGAAGAAGGGCGAACTCACGTTACTGCCCGACGCGGAAGTTGATGGCAAACCGGTATTCGTGGTCGAGGTGAAGCCGAAGGCGGAGGGGCAGAAGGACGCGCCTGTTGAGATTGGCGCTATCCACATCTGCATCCTGAAGGATTCGGGAATCCAAGTGAAGTCGGAGTTCCTGGACACCGCGAACAAGCCGTTCACGACGGTTCATTACACTGAGATCGCGCTGAATGCCAAAGTCGACCCCAAGCGTTTTGTGTACATTGTTCCCGAGGGTGTGAAGGTGGACGACTTGACCGACGGCAAGCCTATCAGCGGCTCGTTGTTCTGATATCCGGCCTGGTTCTGTTACGATACGCGCGTGACAAACGAAGCTGCAGCCATCGCGTATCACAACGCAACAAAGCACCACTTCAACCGCTACGCCCGTTCCCTGGGTTATCTCGATTGGGCCACGCAGCCTAATCCGTTTCGACGGTACGAGGGGGCGCAATGCATTCCCCTACCCCTTTTGAAAACGGATACGACGCAGCCGTTCGAGTCCCTGTACGGGCACGGAGGTGTAGAGACGCGTGCGCTTGACGTCGAAGCCGTGGGCCTGTTGTTCGAGTGTTCGCTTGCGCTGTCGGCGTGGAAGCAATTTCAAGGCGAACGCTGGGCACTGCGCTGCAATCCTTCGAGCGGCAACTTGCACCCCACCGAGGGCTATCTTGTTTCAGGCCCCTTGCCCGGACTCAGCGAATCGCCTGCCGTTTATCACTACGCTCCGGCGGAGCACGCGCTGGAATTGCGCACGGTGTTTGGAAGTGAGACATGGCAGAAACTTGCTCAGGGCTTTTCCGAGGATGTCTGCTTTGTAGGGATCTCGTCTGTACACTGGCGCGAAGCATGGAAATATGGCGAGCGCGCGTACCGATATTGCCAGCATGACGTTGGGCACGCGGTCGCGGCCGTTCGATTCGCGGTCGCGATTCTTGGCAGGCGTGCAGTCCACCTTGAGGGCATGAGCGACGCTGGCGTCGCGGCGTTGCTGGGCCTGGATCGCGATACGGATTTCGAGGGGGCGGAAAGGGAGCATCCCGATTTGCTGATGGCGGTATTTCCCGGTGATGAGGCCGTACCGCACACGCTTCCCGGGGAATCAATCCACACTATTTCGCAAGGCGTGTGGCACGGTCGCGCGAACCGGCTCAGCGACGACCATGTGGAATGGAAGGCCATCGAAGACGCCGCGCAGGCCTGTGCAAAACCAGCGACAGAACCTTCGCCCTGGGTTGCCCCGGCGTTACCCGCACTAGACTTGAGGCCGTCGGGCGCGTCGGCGCACGGCATCATCCGGCAACGCCGCAGTGCGGTGGCCATGGACGGAGAAACGGCAATCACCGCCGAGGCGTTCTATCGCATGTTGTCGATGACGATGCCGCGGCAGAGGTGTGCGCCGTGGGATGCGCTGGTGGGCGCTCCGCGGATTCACTTGGGATTGTTTGTTCACCGCGTGACGGGACTTCAACCGGGCATCTACTTTCTGGCCCGCGACGCCGGGGCCGTCACGGCGTTGCGCGCGGCGATGAAGGGGGACTTCGTGTGGCAAGCTCCGCAAGGCTGTCCAGCCGGGCTTCCGCTGCATTTACTCAAGGCGTGCGATTGCCGCGCGATGGCAACGACAGTCAGTTGCGGACAAGACATCGCGGGCGACGGCGCGTTTAGTCTGGGGATGATCGCGGAGTTCGAGGGTTCTATTGAACGGCTGGGAGCTTGGTACTATAGGCGTTTGTTTTGGGAGGCGGGGGCCGTTGGCCAGGTCTTGTACCTGGAGGCCGAGGCCGCGGGCGTGCGCGCCACGGGCATCGGATGCTACTTCGACGACCCGGTGCATGAAGTCTTTGGACTTGTGGGACAAGCCTACCAATCGTTGTATCATTTCACGGTCGGCGGACCGGTAGACGACACGCGGCTCATGACGTTGCCGCCGTATCCGCCGGAACGCAGCGGGTAGCGGACGGGATGGATGTAGTGGACGAGGCAAACCGATGAAGCGAACTTCGCTCTTGGGATGGGAGGCGCCTTGAAAGGATTTCGTCAGCGATTGATCGAGCGCATTCGCCTGCGCTTGAAGTACATGATGGTGAAGGCGCAGTACGAGTACCTGAACAAGTTGGATCGGCAGGAGAAGCAGGTTCGTCTGCTCAATTATGGGTACAAGGAACTTGATTCCGATGCGCCGCGGCTCGAGCTTTCACCCGAAGAGGAAGGCAACCGCTACGCAATTCAGCTCTACCGCTACGTTGCGAGCGGCGCGGACCTAGCGGGGAAAGACGTTCTTGAAGTGGGGTGCGGGCGCGGCGGCGGGGCCGCTTTCGTGATGCGCCACTTCACGCCGCGCATGATGGTGGGCATCGACTTGTGGCGCACCAGCATCGACTTCTGCAACAGCATGTACGACATCGACGGTCTGTCGTATCGTTTGGGAAATGCCGAGGCGTTGCCGTTTCCCGACGCACACTTCGATGCCGTGCTCAACATCGAGTCGTCGCACCTCTACGACAACATCGACACGTTTTACGCGGAGGTGTTGCGCGTGCTTCGCCCCGGCGGTCATTTGCTATTCGCGGATTTCCGCACTAAGGAGCGCGGGGCAATGCTCACGCAGGAGTTCAAGGATGCGGGATTCGAGGTCGTGCGGGAAGACATCATCAATCCCAATGTATTGGCGGCGCTCGACGAGGACGACGAGCGAAAACGCAAGCTCATCCTGGAGCGGTTGCCGCAGCGCAGGCAGGAGCAATTCAGCGTCTTCGCGGCGTTGAAGGGCACGCACATTTACGAGTGCATCAAGAGCGGGGATATCGAGTACAAGCGATACGTGCTGCGCAAACCCGTTCAGGAAATCTCTTCCATCACATAGATCGCAGGTAGATGCCGGTGGGCCCCGTCGTAGTCGAGGCCGTATCCGACGACAAATGCATTGTCGATGGTGAAGCCGACGTATTCCGCGTGAATATCCGCGACGCGCGGGGCGGGCTTGTCCAATAGCGTGCAGATACGCAGGCTGGCCGGTTTGTGCGCACTCAGGGCTTCGCGAATGGCGGCGGTCGTGAAGCCGGTGTCGAGGATATCCTCCACAATCAGCACGTGACGTCCGGCGAGATTCTCTTCGGGCAACAGCGTGAACTCGACGCGCCCCGTGGAATTGACGCCGCGATAGCTCCGTGCGCGGAGATAATCCACCGCAACGGGTATGGTCAACTGACGCATGAGGTCCGAACCGAAGATAGCGGCCCCCTTCAGCACGATCAAGAAGACCAGGTCTTTGCCCGCGTAATCGATCGAGATTTGCTGCGCCAATAGAGCAATTCGCTCGTTGATCTCATGTGCCGTGATAAGGGGACTTTTACTCAGTTGCATCGTGTACTTCTATCTCGATGTATCGTTTGGTGTGCTGCGTGACGGCAGCGTCCGCGCTCACGGCGTGCCCCACGATCCAGACTATCGACTCCTCGGTGACAATTAACGGCAGCCGGTCGCGCTCGCCGATAGGCAGGCCGAGGTCGCCAAAGTAGTCCTTAAGTTTGCGGGTGC
>JBAZRU010000279.1:0-1565 GCA_041662805.1 Candidatus Hydrogenedentales bacterium
CGGGATCATCCCCATGTAGCTGCCCATCAGTGCAACCATGAATCCGCCCAATGCCTGCTCTTCCCCCCGCCCGTGCTGTTGCGCAAGCATGACGATCGGCAGGATCAGTATCGGGGCAATCGACGGGTACACGCGCAGCTTCACGTCGCGGTCGCGCAGGAGATAGGCGGACGTCAACAGGAACGACGCCCGCGACACGGGCTCCCGAAGCCACCACCGCAACGGAGGCCGTTCCACCAACGCGGCGATCCACCGCCTCCGCGCGCGCTTCTTGCCCTTCTTCGATAGTGTTTCGCTCAAGGTCCGCAGGCCGGCTTCGTAGCCGCGGCCGAGTTTGGCGAAGGCCAGCCACAACACGAGCGCCGTGGCGGCAACCGCAAGCACTGCCATGCCCCACGATTGCAGCGCCCTCGTGCCGGCAATCGCATCGTCGAATCCCGCAAACCATGCGGGCGGCAACAACGCGATCCACCACGGCATATCGCCGAGTCCCGCGAACCCGTGCATGCGAAAGACCAACTGCGGCAGAACCTGCCCGCTGAGCACCGCGCCCACGGACACAATCACCTGCGCGGTGGTGATCAGCCCGTCCAGGCGTTCGCGCCCGAACCACCGCAGGCATATCTGGTAACACACCACGACGCATCCCGCGCAAAACATCGCCTCCATGGCAATGGACACGATATGCGCGGGGATGAACAACCAACTTCCGTTGGAGGCCGCGAGTCCCGCGAAGAGCCCGACAAAGTTCAGCGCGCCGGCGAGCCAGAACGATGCTTCCAGCAAGACGCGGATCTTCGTCCACAACAAGGTTCTCGAATCGATGGGCCGGTGCAGCAGGATGTCCGCTTCTTCCTTGTTGAAGAGCACTTCGCCCGCGGACGAGGCAAGGAACATCCCAAGCAAGGCAAAGGTCATCGCGTGCATGTAGACCGAGAGCACAAAGACAGGCTGCCGCACGAAGGCCAATGCCAAGAAGCCCATCAAGGCGTATATCCCCAGCACAAGCCCAAGCTTCTGCCCAATCGAGGTGGGCGCAGCCGCCTTGTGCAGCCCACGCGACGTGCGTCCCCGCAAGAACAGCGTCAGAAAGAGACGGCGCAACGTCTTCTGTACCGACGCCGCCGTTTCGGTGGGAAGCGGCGGAGGCGATGGTGCAGCGCTTGACGTCATGGCAGGAAGGTCTTGGCGAACACTTCGGCCCGGCGCTCGAGTTCATCGCCGCCCGTCAATCGCGTGAACAGCCCTTCGAGCGTCTCGGCGTTGTGCGCGGCGACCAGTTCGTCGGGTTTCCCATCGAGCAACATTCTGCCCTTGTCGATGATCACGACACGGTGGCACACGCGCTCGACCACGTCGAGAATGTGCGAACTGTAGATGATGGTCTTGCCCTCTTCGGCCAGCCGCTGGATCAGCGTTTTGAATCCCACCGCGGCGTTTGCGTCCAGGCCGTCGAGTGGCTCGTCGAAAAACACGACGGGCGGATTGTGAAGCAGCGCCGCCGTGATCACGACCTTGCGCCGCATGCCTTTCGAATAGGCCCCCAACAACTTCTCGGTGAGCGT
>JBAZRU010000279.1:1575-8405 GCA_041662805.1 Candidatus Hydrogenedentales bacterium
AGCGTCTCAAAACTCAAATCGAAGAACGCGATGAACTGCCGGATGCGGTCACGCGCGGCGCGCGCCGGGATGCCGTACAGCGCGGCTACCATCTCAAGGTATTCCAATCCCGTCAGCGATTCGAAGACCGCGCCCGATTCGGGGACGAACCCGACGTTCCGCTTGACGTCGATGAGATTGGTGTGCAGATCGAACCCGCATACGCTGGCCGTCCCGCTCGTCGGTTCGATCATGCCAGTCAACATCTTCAGCGTGGTCGACTTGCCCGCTCCGTTGGGGCCAAGAAATCCGACTATTTGACCGGGGGGGATCTCGAGCGTCAGCGAATCGACCGCGGTTTGCGAACCAAACCATTTCGTCAGGCTGTCCAGGCGAACCATATATAACCTCCTTGCCGGGAGCGATTCAGTCAACGAGGGTACTACTGCGGGTTGACGCGCCACTGTACACGTTCCTGAAGAGGAATCGCTACCGGCGCTTACATTTTCTGTCTTCGGATTCGTCTTCACCCATCTCCATCTTGTCTATTCCAAGGTGGAGAGCCCCGGGGTACGTCAACGTCACTTGAAGCGGATTGGACACGAATGGCGCTTGGCAGGACTGGTTCCTTGAAGAAGTCTCGCCCAGTGCACGCGCGAGCTAATGCGCGGGCCGCGTGTCCTCATTTCGCAACTGCTACCTAAACGGACTTCGGGGCCTTAAAGTACTTTCGGATGTACATCAGGTATCCGATGAAGACCGCGATCCAGACCCCACAGTACACGGCAAACCACGGACTCTGCGCAAAACCGGTCTGATTCACGATCTCCAGTTGCTCGGGCGGTAGGTTCATCGCCTTGTAGAAATCGGACATCCCAGTCCGCGAAAACGTCAACATGGTCGACACGCCCCACACGACGATCATCGCGAGCATGCCCCACCACGCCGCCGCGCGTAGTCTGTACATGCCCCACGCCAAACACATGAAGACAACCGCGACACTTATCGCGACCGCCGCGCCCGTCGCCCCGCTCACGACGCGGCCAAAGAACGGAAGCGCCCACCCGTAACTCCCCGTCGTCAGCATCGAAAGCGACATGGCGCAACACAATAGACTCACGGCCAGCACCGGCAAAGGACACGCGTCGGTCCAGCGCACGTTGGGGTCCCTGAACTCGCACGTGGCTTTCACGTTCTTCCGTCCGTAGAACAGCAAGAGCATGCCCGGCAAGAACACGCCAAAGACAAGCAGGGACCCGGCCATCACGTACTTCATCACGACGGCCATTTCCGGGGGTATCTGCCCCTTCTCGCCCATTTGGGCGTACACATCGGGCATGAACACAAGCATGACAACAAGCCCGCTCACCCCTCCCATCAACCATATCGCCGACGAAATAAGCGTCAGCGCCCGGGCCCAGCGGCGCGCCATGACGGACCCAATTCCCATCGTGATAAACCATGCGCCCATCGCGCCATACAAGAAGAGACCGGGCACCATCATTTGCCACGACATCGCGGCGGGGCCAGTCTCATTCATTGCGCGAGTCGCCGCTATCCCCAACGCCATGAGCACAAGCACGAGTACGCACAACGCACCCAATGCGATTTGGAGTATCCCGAACACGATAAGACCCGTCGAACGGTCTTTGAAGACCGGACCGGCTTCGATACCCTGCTCATCCGACATCGATGGCTCCTTCCCGGAAGTCAGGGGAAATCAGTGTCCCTGATTTCCGATGATTTCCGCTGATTCGACTTTCCCTGGCACTTTTCCCTCAGCGTGCTACCGCGAACATCCCGGACTGCTCTCCATTGACTGTAATCCGTTTCCCCGACTCCTGCAACAGCAATTCACGGAAGGGGAATACGGAGGGAAGACCGTGGAAGACGCAGACCACGCGGCGCGGCAGCCGAGGGCGGCTGCCCCACGTGCGGGAACACGGACATACATGGACGAGTATGGACGCACATGGACGAGCACGGACCAACCAACACGGAACGGCGCGGGGCATTTTGGAGGGGCAGGGGGCCCGAGTCATTTTGACGATTCAAGGGGGTATGCCCCGCGTTGTCCCGACGATACAAGGGGGTACCCCGTGTTAACTTGCCGAGTTTTGGGGTCCCTTGCGTAGTTTTGACGATACAAGGGGGTCTCCATGTCCTTTTGACGAGACAGGACACCCCCGAGCCGTTCTGACGATTCAAGGGGGGGTGACCCGTGTGGGGCTGCGGTCCGGGACAAGAGTCCAGGCATTCGGAACGGGATTGCATAGGCATGGTTCGACCCTCGAGTGTTAGCTCCTATATATATGGGTTGGTTCGTTGCACTCGGTGAAGGCGGCGAAGCGCGGAAAGGGCGGCTTGGTACAGCCGAAACCAAGAAGAAACATCACCACGGATAGCGCGGATGACGCGGATGAAGATTGACGAGCCGAACCACGAAACACACGAAAGAGACGAAAGAATAGAACAGAGGAACTGGAAGGTGGGAAACGAATCACCACAAGTACGGACGAGGCAGCGCAGAAGAGTCGCAACCCAAGAAACCCAACTACCGATTCTGGAACTACCCCGTTTTTTGCCTGCGTCAAGAATTATGCGGTTCTTGCGGGATCTCCCGGTGCATCCGATGTGCTTGTCAATGACGACCTGACGGTTTCGGGTATTGAACTTGAACACCTGCTGCGCCAAGCATCAGGAATAGCGCTGCCATCCCACCCCACCCGATCGGCAGGTTATTCCCACCGCTTCCCGGCGTCGATTCCAGGTGGATATCGTCCACGTAGAACGTCTGGGCCCATGTGGCATCCGATACAAACCCGAACCAGTTGAGGCGGTTGAAGTCCGGATCCCCGCAGGGGAGGTCTTCGAAGTGGACCGGCGGTTGGTTGCCAACGGTGATGTCGAGGTCGAATACGCCGGTGGCGTCGTAGCCGAGGCCGCAGGTGACGTCGAAGACGATCCACGTGTCCGCCGGTAGCGGCATGATGGGTTGTCCGCTCACCTTCAACGTGCCGCTGGCGTCGATCCAGAGGTTGGGGCCGGCGCGGTAGGGGACGTGGTCGTCGCGCCACTCGTGGTACAGCAGCGCGCCGGGGCTGAAGCGCAACGCGACACTGCTCTTTGCGATGCCCTCGGTGTCGATGGGTTTGTAGTCGACGTAGGGGTAGAAGGTCTGCGGCAGGCCGTGGACGTCGACAAACTTCAAACAGCGCGCGCCGCCGTGGGCGAGTTCGTCGGTGACGCGCACGGAAGCGCCGTCGGTTTCGCCGTGGGTACCCGCGTTGAGGGCGACGCTGTCGAGGGCGGTGGTCTCGAAATCTTCATTGATCTTGGAGAGGTCCGGCGGCTCGAAAGGCGGACGCACAATGCCCAGTGGTTTCTCTACCCATTCCTGTTCGCCGTAGAGCCCGATGGCAGAGGCGTCGATGGACGCGATGCCCAGCGCGAGCGCCGGGGAGCCTGCGCCCAGCGAAAAGTTTGCGGTATCGGGGTCGGCAAATTGCGGGTTGGCGTTTACGGAGTGCAGGTCCATGCCCGCGCCTTGCCACTCCGCCCACGTGCGCCCCGCGAAATCGAGCGGGCGTCCCGACGCGTCCCAATAGAGGTTGTAGTCAAACGCGAAGTGGTTGTCGGCCCAATTGCCGCCGAGCAGTTCGCCGTTGTTGAAGTAGACGATGTTGTGTTCAAACGTGAAGGAGTGCCCGGCTTCGTTGAGCGTGCGCATGACCTGCGCGTTCGTGGAAAACGCGAGGACGTTGTTACGGACGGTGTTGTTCTGTCCGTAGTGTTGGTGGAACCCGCCGGTTTCCGTGTTGTACACGATGTTGTTCTCGAACACGATGCCCGTGCTGCCTTCGTCGGTGTAGAGCCCCCAACCTCCGTAGAGTTTTGGATTGCAGAAGACGTCGTGGACGCGGTTGTTGCGCACGATGGTCCCCGGCGACGCGCCTAATGTGTACACGCCGCCGATGTCGTTCAACTGGCGTTTGCCGATCTGGTGGATGTGGTTGAACTCGATGATGTTATCGTGCGCAGTGGAGGCGGCGTAGCCCCAGAGCCAGCCCACCGACACGCCCGTGTAGCGGAAGTCGGAGAGCTCGTTGTGCGACACGGTGTTCGACGAGCTGCGTCCGATCCACACGCCCACGCCCGAGCGCAGCAAGCGCCCGCCGTCGTGGATGTAGTTGTTGTCGACGACGTTGCGTAACGCGTCCTCGTTGGCCGTTGCGGGCGTGCTGGTTTCGCCGATGCGCACGCCGCTCGCACCGAGGTCGTAGAGTTCGCTGTGCGACAACATGTTGTCTTGGCACCCTTTGCGCCACCAGATCGCGCCATTGCCGGTGTGCATGATCTCGCAGCGGTCGATGGTGCAGTTACGCGCGCCGGTGGCCTCGACCGCGGCGTTGGTGCTTGCCGCTGCCTGTCCGTCGGTCATGCCCGCCGAGGGCAGCGGCAGGTTGGTGTAGCGAAACGCGAGGCCGCGAAACGTCAGGTACGACACGAACTGCCCTGCGGCCGGGTTGCCCTGCAACACCAGCAACTGCTGCGCGACCGGTGCGACGACGCTCGCGGTCGTCAAGTCTTCGCCTGCGCGCGGCATGTACGTGACGACGCCGGTGGCGCGGCTCACGTGCCACTCGCCGGGTTGATCGAGTCCTTCGAGCAAGTTCTCGATGTAGTACCACTGGTCCGAGCGCCATTGCCCGAAGGCCCAATACGACGGGCCCGTGAACGTGACGTAGTGATTGATCTCGTCAAGCGCGCTCACGCGCAACAGCGACGTCGCCCATGCGTGGAACACGACGACGTTCGCGTCGCCGAGCGTGGCCCACGATTGCAGGTCGCCGGGGCGGTATTGAAAGCGTGTCTTACTGGGAACCTGCACGCCGAAACCGTCGTCATCGGTGAGTTGCCCGGCCTCGAAGAAGAAATCGTTGTCGGTGGGATAATCGCCCGCGTCGTTGGTGGCGTTGGGCGTGCGCGCGGGGGTCGCGCGCTTGCCGTTAACCCACAGGCCGGTGAAATCCCACGATCCGCCCCACGCCGCCGGGGCCTGTGCGGTCCACACCGCGCCGGATTGCACCCAGCCCGTGAGGCGCACGCCGCCAAGGAAGATTGGGTGTTCGCCGGGATACGCGGAGAACGTGATCGGTGCGACGGCGGTGCCGCTGTCTTGCGGTGCGAACACGACAGGCGCGGTGAGGAAATACTCGCCGCCACGGATCTGCACGTCCACCGGCCCTGTGAGCGCGCCCAGTCCGCGCAACACACGGAGTGCGTCGCGGGCACCCGTGAGCGTCGCAAGCGGACCGTCCGTGTTGCCCACGTTCGGCGCAGGCAATGTGCCGGACCACGCATCGTTTCCGTTGGGTGCTACATACAGCGTGACCGCATGCGCGGAAGCGGTGAGGAGGAAGAGGAGAAATGCGAACGGCCTTAATGACCTATAGGACCTATAGGACGTATAGGACTCATAGGTCCTATGAGACACCCAAGCCTTGGTAGTAGCTGCGGATATTCGCTGGACTTCCCTGGACTCGAGAAACGACACAACGATAGCGCGGGGGGTGCGGAAGAGAAGCATGAACAGAGAACTCCCTATTGGCTCCCTCGAAAAAGCCAATACCCCCTTGCCAAGAAAGCGATGGCGCGCATGTCCCTGTGCGCCAAGTGCCGCGTGGAGCGAACGACCGTATTGTACCGCACAATCGAAGTGTATGTGCGAAATGCCTTGCGCTCTTCGTCTCTATTAGTGCCCTACCCGCAGCCCGAGAATCAAATCGGTGTGAAAGTCCGTCCAATTCGCCCAAGCTGTCGCTGCTGACGTGGCGCGGTTTCGACCACCCTTCTGCTGCGGGCCGCCGCGTGAGTCATTCGTGGGTTTCCTGGGTTCTGCTCGTCGTTCTTTATCCGCGTTATCCGTGGTTAGATTACTTTGGTTGCAGTTCTTACCCCCGAAGCAACTTTTCCGTCTCCACGCGTATTGTGAGTAGGTAAGGTCGCAAATGCCGCAGTATACGCCAATAGCGGAATTTGCGGGCTTTTGCATTCGCGAATAGTCTGGTATAATCTCTCTGTGCAGAGGGCCAGTGCCGCCGATTATCGTGGTCGCTCTGCGGAGTTGGCGTTTACTTCGTTCCTGGTTGGGTTCGGGCTACCCAACCCGCCCCGAGTTGCGAACCAAAGCGCGGGTTGCGAAGAACGCAGTGACTCATCAATTGCTTGGAAGTCGTATTGGTGCAAGAGGGTAGTGCGGTTGACTGAATTCAAGAGATTGTCTTGCCCGGCGCGAATCGGCAGCGTATCCACAAGCCGAACCGAGCTTCTAGCCGCTGTGGCCGAGTTTGTCGGGGCCGGAATCGAACGCTCCGGACGTTGTGTCGTCGTTACCGACGGGACGTCTCCCGAGGCTCTACTCGAAGGGCTTTCCCGAAGCGGATTGGATGCCCATACGGCTGCCCTCTCAGGGGCACTCATCGTTGCCGACCGCGCAAACGCGTTGGATTCCTCGGGCATGCCGTTGCCCCGGCTCACGGCAAGCGCCACAGGGAGAGAGACCTGGGTGGCCGTCGTCAATCCACCTCTCCTGGACGAAGGCAACGTGAACCTGTCCCAGGTGGCCGAGCGGGCTCTTCTCGCTCGCGAGACTTGCTTGGCGAACGGTTTTGTACTCTTCGAGGCCCTCGAGACGCCCAACTATCCCACGTGCGACCCAGTCTCTCTGTTGCGCATGTACCCCTCCGTCTATTCGCGAGGCGCGATTTGCCGCAACCGCTACTATATCCACACCTCCGAGTTTCTCGATTCACTCGATCCCGACGCACGGCTCGATACGGTGCTTAACG
>JBAZRU010000280.1:0-8399 GCA_041662805.1 Candidatus Hydrogenedentales bacterium
AAAGAAGGAGCGCCCCGAGTCGGGACGCTCCTTTTCTCATACCGGATGTACGGATCACAAGGGTAGCGTATCCTCAAGACGCCCGGCACGGAAACCGGGCGTTCTACCAAATGCAGACGTCACTGAAGCCGTTGCCAAGTCTGCTGGAAGACAACGGGCTGGTAGTTCAGGCGCTGCTGGGGTTGGCGGTGGACTCCCAGGAGAGGAAGCGGTCGAGATCGCGGCGGACTTGGGCCAACACGAGTCCAATCACGGTGGCGTCGTCGAGCAGGCCTACGGGAAGCAAGTCGGGGACCGCGTCTAGCGGACTCACGAAGTAGGCGATTGCACCGGCGATCAGCATGATGGATTTCCATGGCACGTTGGTGTATTCGCGTTGGGCATAAGCGCGGAGCAACCGCACCAGTGCCATGAGTTCGGTCCACGTCGATCCCAACCGGAACCGGTTTCGCATGGCATAGCGGAGGGCGCGGCTTGCCAATTGACGAAGGTCGCGGCGTCCGTGCGCGTGGGTCTCGGTTGCCTCGGCGTGGGGAGCGAGGACTACTTCCTCGGGTTGTGTCGTCATGATGGTCGTCATCGGTGTGCCTCGGGCGTGCGCCCATTGCTTGCGTCAATTTTTAGATGCCTGCCGCGTGCGGAAAGGTTATACGGCTTAGCGGGAGTGCATGGAGGAAAGTGGCGCGAGAAAAAAAGGGACCGAAGCCAAACGGCCTCGGTCCAAATCTATCGTAACTCGCAACATCGGTTATCCCGACCGCGAGTTGTTTTAGAGACCTCGGACTGGGATCCGAGGCCTCCGCGGAAGGAGAAACGCCACATGTGGCGCTGACCAAACTTATTGTAGCACGCCCCCAATCAGAACGCAAATGGTTCTTTTATTGTCGAATCGGGAAACAAGGGGTAATTTCGTTACATTGTTGTCATTTTTATCGCATTTTGCCATCTAGATAGTTCTTGGCTGCGCTGGAATGCGTTCCATTTTGGTTCGAATTCCCGCTCCTTCTTCCAGGTCACGCGCAGTTCGTCCTTCCCCTTCCAAACCCTCACGGCAAGGCCTGCGAGGAAGGCCGCACCGAGCGCGGTCGTCTCGATGGTCTCTCCGCGCACGACCGGAATTCCGAGAACATCCGCCTGGTGCTGCATGAGCAGGTTGTTCCTCGACGCGCCTCCGTCGACTTTAAGCAGAGGGATCTGAGCGCCGACGTCGTTCTCCATGCTTCGGAGGACATCCGCGGACTGGAAGGAAATCGATTCGAGGGCGGCGCGCACGATTTGGGCGCGGCCGGAGCCGCGGGTGAGTCCGACGATGGTGCCGCGGGCGTGCATGTCCCAGTAGGGCGCGCCGAGGCCGACAAAAGCGGGGACGATGTAGACCCCTCCGGTGTCGGGGATTTCGGCGGCGACGGCCTCGCTTTCCTCGGCGGACTGGATCAGTTTGAGTTCGTCGCGGAGCCATTGGACGACTGCGCCGCCGATGAAGACGCTGCCTTCGAGCGCGTATTCGACCTTGCCGTCGAGTCCCCACGCGATGGTGGTGATAAGGCCGTGTTTGGAGCGGATGGGTTTGGTGCCGGTGTTCATCAACACGAAACAGCCGGTGCCGTAGGTGTTTTTGCATTCGCTTGGGTTGAACGCGGCTTGTCCGAACAGCGCACTTTGCTGATCGCCGCACATTCCCGCGACGGGGATTTCGGGTCCGAAGAGCGTTGTCGTTCCGAACACGCCGCTGCTGGGCTTGGCCTCGGGCAACATCGCGCGGGGCACATCGAGGTGGGCGAGCAGGGTGTCGTCCCATTCGCATTTGTGGATGTTGAAGAGCAAGGTCCGCGATGCGTTCGAGTAGTCCGTGGCGTGCAGGCCGGTGAGGCGATAGAGCAGCCAGGAATCGACGGTGCCGAAACACAGCTCGCCGCGATCGGCGCGCGCGCGCGCGCCGTCCACATGGTCGAGCAGCCACTTCACCTTCGTGCCGGAGAAGTAGGCATCGACGACAAGCCCGGTGCTGGCGGTGAATTCTTCGGCGAGCCCTCGTGCTTTGAGTTCTTCGCAGAGCGAGGCGGTGCGGCGGCACTGCCACACGATGGCGTTGTGGATGGGGCGGCCAGTCTTTCGATCCCAAACGACGGTGGTTTCGCGCTGATTGGTGATGCCGATGGCAGCGATATCGGATGCGGCGATGCCGGCTTTTGCGATGGCGGCGCGGGCGGTTTCGATCTGCGTGCGCCAGATGGCCTCGGGGTCATGTTCGACCCAGCCCGGCTGCGGGTAGATCTGTTCGTATTCAATTGAGACTGAAGCCCGAATGCGCGCTTCGCGGTCGAACACGATGCTCCGCGAACTCGTCGTCCCCTGGTCCATCGCCAAGATATAATTTTTACCCACGGACGCCCCTCCCTCGTTCGTGTCGAGCTCCTGTACATTGCGTGGTATTATCCATGTTTGGAGCGATAATCCAAATGTCCGCAACGATACTCTTGGTAGGAACCAATCCGCGCATCGCACGGGCCGTCGCGCGCGCGGAAGCGCTTGGGATCTATCCTGTCGCCGTCGGCGAGCTCGCGTCGTCTGCCGTGGTGGAACGCGTGCGCACGAATCGCGCGGATGGCGTGTTGTCCGTCTCCGAAGACGCGGCATTCGGCTGCGCAATAGCGTGCCGCGGATGCGGCCTTCCCGGACCCGACCCGGATGCGGTGCGCCGGATGCGCGACAAGGGGCAGATGCGCGAGGCGCTCGCCGGGTCGCAGGCCGAGCCCTGCGGTTTTGCGGTCGTGGCATCGGCGGTGGAGGCGGTAGCGGAGGCGAAGCGGTTGCGTGCGCCATGGGTGGTGAAGCCGGCCATGGGCGATAGATGCCGTGGCATCAGCTACATTGCCTACGCCGAAGACATGACGCTTGGGTTCAAGCGTGCATTCGCCCATGCGGTCAACGAACGGGTGCTCATCGAAGAATACGTCGAAGGCGACGAATATGTGCTGGATGGAACGGTCGCCGCTGGGGAGCTGCACGCGCGCAGTGTCGCGATACGTTTGCGGCCGCAACCGCCGTTGCTGCACGAATTGGGACTAGTTGCGCCCGCGGGCGAGGCGGTTGCCGAAGCGCTTGTTCAAGCGGGTCAACACGCCGTGGATGCGCTGGGATACGAACGTGGACCGATTCGGATCGAGATTATAGTGAATGCGCGAGGGGCGCACGTGGTGGAAGCTTCGCCGTGCGTGTGCGGAGGGCGCTTTGAGACCGACCTTGCGCGCGTTGCCAAGGGCGTCGAATTGCTCGATGACGCGTTGCTGGCCTGCATCGGAGACGATACTCCAAAACCTGCCGCGCACGAGCGTGGAGCCGCGCTGCTTTGGATACCGGCGCGTTCCGGCGTGATCGAGGAGATGCGAGGTTTCGATGAAGCGCGCGCGGTTGCGGGAGTGGTTAACGTGGAGGCAAGCGCGCGGGTGGGCGATTGGATTGGACACGTACTTGTTCGGCAAACGCACGAGCGTATCGGGCATGTGATTGCGGGCGGGGTGACTTCCGAAGAAGCGCTGGCTGCGGCAAGGGATGCGCTTGCGCGTTGCGAAGTGGTGACGCGCCAAACAATCTCGGCGGGGTGAGGGGGCTTCGGAGAGGCCGAGTTGGGCAGACGCCTACGACTCCAGGTCTACGGAAGTGGCAAGAGCCGGCGCGGGGTGCATCCTCACCACGGGACGTTTCCAGCGGCCGGAGAGGTAGTAGCCCAAGCTGACAGCGGCTCCCACGGCGATGCTGACAACGACGGCATACCAAATGCCGTCGACGTTGCCGAGGCGATTGGACAGATAGGCGGCGAGCGGGACGCGGACAGCCCAAAATCCGATGAGGGAAAAGACAGAGGTTGCACCGGTGTGTCCTGCCCCGTTGATGACGCCGTTACTCACGAACATGACGGCGAACAGAAGGTAGCCGACTCCCACGATGCGCAGATAGTGCGTTCCCGCAAGTAGGACGTCCGCGTCGCGCGTGAAGAGTCCAATGACTTGAGTGGGCAGGGTGACAGCGAGCAAGGCTCCGAAGAGCGTGAGCCCGCAACTGACCACGAGGCCCCACCGGAACACTTCGCCGACACGGTCGTAGCGGCTGGCCCCGATATTCTGGCCGGACAACGTGGAGACCGCCGCGCCGACGGCCATCGCGGGCATGAAGGCGAGTTGGTCGATGCGCATGCCGATCCCGAAGGCGGCCGCGCTGTGCGATCCGAATTGATTTACGAAGCCGGTAACGAACAGCATGCCCAGGGATACGAGGGCTTGTTGAAGCATTGAGGGTACGCCGAGCTTGAGCATTAGGATAGCCATGGGCAGTTCGAGCTTGAGCGCCCGCCAGTTCGGGGCGACCAGGTGACCGCGGTATTGGGCGTAGATAGCGATGGACACGAAGGCGAGGACTTGCGCGCAGATGGAGGCTACTGCAACGCCGTTGAGCCCCATGCGCGGGAAGCCAAGCCAACCGAACATGAGAATAGGATCGAGTATCGTGTTGAGCGCGAGGGATCCAGCCTGAAAATAGAGCGGCGTCTTGGAATCGCCTACACCGCGCATGACGGAGGCTTGGTAGAACACGCCGAACATAAACGGCGTTGTCCAAAGAAAGAGGCGGAAGTAGCTGATCGCCATCGGCAACACTTCTGGAGGTGTGCCCATGCTTCGGAACACCCAATCCGCCCCGGCTTGGCCCAACGCCACGCAGATGACCCCGGCGATTCCCATCAGCACGAGCGCGTTTTGAACCACGGACCGCAGACGGACGAAATCTTTCGCGCCAAAGGCCTGCGCGGCGAGGACGTTTGCTGCCAGGCTGAGGCCGCCGGCGAGGGCCATCAGAAGGAACAACAGTGGGAAACTCACCGTAATGGCGGCCATGGCATTTGCGCCCAGCCCGTTGCCAACCCACAGCGCATTCACAATGCTGTACGCGGTCTGAAGCATGCTACCCAACAGCATGGGGATGGCAAACATGAGCAGACGCCGCGCGACGCTGCCCGTGGTCATGTCGGTGCCGTGGTGTATCTTAGGGTCGGGCCTGGAATCGGTGGAGGTGTCGGAACTCATGGATGCTTCGAATTGCCTTCGTAGTTTCGTAATCGACAGGACTCACGGGTAGGTCACGCGACGCGCGACTGTGGTGTGTCCGGCACGGAGATTCTACCAAAGATAGTGCCTGTTGCCCCGTTTGCCTTTGTCAGAACAGGCGAGTATGCATACAAGGTCCGCACAGATGGGAACCGTATTGCCTTCCACGCGACACCTATGGGCGTCAACCTCCGTGCTGATGCCCGGCTTTTCCCGTCGTGTCTACTACAGGACTTGACGTAGATGTACCCGCTGGTTCTTGGGATTCGCTCGGGGTTGTTACGCCTGAGGACGCGGGGTTCAGGCGGGCTTCGGCGTCGATTAGGAATGAGCCGCGCGAGACGATGCGTTGGCCCAAGGCGAGGCCGTCGAGCACGGGGTAGTATGTGCCGGCGCGGGGGCCAAGGGTGACCCGGCGCGCGTCGTACAAGCCGGGCGCGGATTCTACATAGACGACAGTGTGTTCGCCGGAGTCGATGACGGCGCTTTCGGGAACGGCGAGCACGCGCTCGATTCGATACTTAGTCTTCTTCATGCCGCAACCGCACACGGTGCAGACACCGGGCTTGTCGTCGATCTCCTCGGGATGCATTGGGCACATGAAGCCTTCGACAATCTGATCGTAGGAACCAGCTTCGGGCCCTGTGTTCGCGGTAAGCGCAGCGGAGTCTGTGGTCGTGGCGGGCGGTAAGATCGAGGAGGCGGTTTGCGCGCCCTTCTTCTGTTCAACAAGGTGCATGCCGCAGAGGGGGCAGTCGCCGGGCTTGTCGGAGACGACTTGGGGGTCCATGGTGCACGTGTAGAATGCTGCGCCGTCGGCGAGGGTCGCCATATATTGTGCGGCCTGGGCCGCGGTACTCGTGGGAAGTGCGACATCCTCTTTGGGCTTTTCCACGGCCGACTTCTTCTGTTCGATGAGGTGCATGCCGCAGAGGGGGCAGTCGCCGGGTTTGTCGGAGACGACTTGGGGGTCCATGGTGCACGTGTAGAATGCCGCGCCGTCGGCGAGGGTTGCCATGTATTGTGCGGCTTGATCCGCGGTCTGCGTCGGCAATGAGACGCTTTTTGACGGTTCGGCGCCCAGCGGCGCGCCTGGCAATGGAGTCGAGTCTGCCGAGCCATATTTGCCTACGGGGGTGCGCATCACCGCGTTCACGTACATGCCAGGGCGGAGTTTGCCGTCGGTGTTGGCAATCGCGACCCGCACTTTGAGCGAGCGGCTGTAGGGGTCCACTTCAGGGTAGAAGAAATCGATGGTTCCATAGAAGATTTCACCGGGCCACGCGACGCTGGAGACCTCGACGGGCATCGCGGGGTGAATCCCGCCGATATCGGATTCGATGACCTGCACTTGCACCCACAGGGTCGAGAGGTCGGCGATGCCGAAGAGTGCAGTGCCTTCTTCCACGTTTTGCCCTAGCACCACGTTCTTCTTCATAACCGTTCCGGTGACAGGGGAGTAAAGAGTAATCGCGTTGGCTTCGCCGCCGGTCTTTACGATGGAATCGAGTTGTTCTTCGGTGAATCCTGCCAGGCTCAACCTTCTGCGCGCTGATACGACCATGGAATCCGCGCGTTCCTTTGCACGTTCGTCAGCCTTGGGGTTGGCGTCCACGGCCTTCTTATTGTCCAGCGCGTGCACATACTCCAGCGAACCCTGAAGAAACCGGGGACTATAGATTCGCGCGAGGGGTTCGCCTTTGCGGATGGTCATGCCGATGGCGTTGACTTTCAACTCTTCGACGCGCCCAGGGAAGCGCGCAATGACGTCGGAGACGCGGGTCTCCGCGACTTCAACCACGCCGTAGGAACGCACTTCGCGCGTCAGCATGCGATACAGCGCCGGTTCAACTTGCACGCCCGCCTGCATGATGCGTTCGGGCGACACTTGGACGCGCGCAAGCACGCCTTCCGGCAGGGTGAGTGGCGCACCCTTCTTGCGTTGAACCAGGTCCATTCCGCAGATCGGGCATTTCCCCTGCCGGTCGCGAACGACGAAGGGGTGCATGCCGCAGTAATATTCGAACTCGCTTTGGACCGCCTCTTCGTGTCGCCCAACGCCCGACGTAGCATGCTCGCGTTGCCAACGTTCATAGTAGTTTTGAATCGTGTCCCAATAACCGACCAACAGGGCCGTGACGACGAGGATCATGACGAAGCGCAGGCGGATTTCGAGAAACTTGAGCACGAAGAAGACGCGCTTCAAGATGCCTGGTTTTGTCGTTGTAGTCTCGCTCATCGCAAATCTCCTAGAAGAATGTTCATCAAGTGGATTTACTCCACGGCGCCGGACGCGGTTTCGGGAACCGCCGGCGCGGAGGCACGCTGGAGTTTCTTCCATCGCCGTTTCTCGACGTGGTAGAACAACACGGGCAAAAAGATGTCGATGACTTCGTCGGCAACGAGGAGGCCGCCCAATACCGGCGCGGCCATGGGGGCGATCACCTCGGCGCCGACGCCGCGCGCCCACAACATGGGGGCGAGACCCACAATCGCGGTGGCTTCCGTGAGAAACTTGGGGCGAAGCCGGTGCACGGCTCCCGCCATGATTGCCTGTTTGAGTTCGTCGACGCTGCGGATACCCGCGAGTCCGCCGCGTTCCTCGATAGCGTCGCGCAAGTAAACGAGCATGATGATGCCCGTCTCGGTGGCCATGCCGAAGCACGCGATATACCCCACCCATACCGCGACGCTGAAGTTGTAGCCAAACAGCGCTTGGAATAGAACGCCGCCCGCCAAGGCCCCCGGCACAGCCATCATCATGAGCACGGCGTGCATCAAATCGTGGTACGTGATGTAGAGGATCACGAAGATGAGAATGAGGACCGCGGGAAATACGATCCGTAGCGTGCGCTTGGCGCGAACCTGGTGCTCGAATTGCCCGGTCCATTCCAGGAAGGTGCCTTGAGGAAGTTGTACTTTGTCTGCAACGACACGTTGGGCTTCCTCGACGAACCCGACGATGTCTCTGTCGCGCACGTTAAGTTGTACGTAGGAGCGCAGTAGCCCATTTTCACTTTTGATCATGACGGGGCCTTCGATGACGTTGATGTCGGCAACGTCGCTCAGACGTATGGAGGGAAGATTGCCCATGGCTTCGGGTGACGAGGATTGCGGCGGCGCTTCCATTCCGCCGGCCGACACGAGGATGTTGCGAATGGCCTCTTCGTCGGCGCGGTAGTCGCGCGCATAGCGGAGACGAACGGGAAACCGCTCGCGCCCCTCCACCGTTGTGGTGATGGGCTTACCGCCGAGGGCCACTTCGACAAGGTCCTGAATGTCGCCAACGTTAATGCCATA
>JBAZRU010000281.1:0-8391 GCA_041662805.1 Candidatus Hydrogenedentales bacterium
GGGCGGGTCCGTGCTGGTCATTCCGGAGCAGTGCCAGCAACCCGATGCAGCGTGGGCCTTCATCGAGTACGTGTTGTGCACGAAGGAGGCGCAACTGGAGCAGTATAGGAAGTACGATTTGTTTCCATGCCTGTTGTCGACGTTTAACGATCCGTTCTTCGACGAACCCGATCCGTTCTACGGCGGACAAAAGGTGCGCCGGTTGTTCGCGACGGATATCGAGAAGATCCCGGCGCTGACGCGAACGTCGGATTGGAACGAGGCGCGGCGTTACGTCATGCAGGCGCTGACGCGTTGGGCCGGGAACCGCACGGACAGCGGCGAGTTCCTGGCGCATGCGGAGACGCGTTTGCAGCGCAAGCTGGGGCGCGCGGTCGCACCTCGGGAGACACGCTGAGATGCGGACCGCCAATCGCAATGCGCTGACAAATCGCCTTTGGGAAAGCCGCCACTTCTATTTGTTCATCTCGCCCTTCTTCGTGTTGTTCGCGGTCTTCGGGCTGTATCCCCTTCTCTACTCGCTCTTCCTCAGCTTCACGAAGTACGACGGTTTGACGCCGCCTATTTCCGTGGGGCTGGAGAACTTCGTCACGCTCTTCCAGGACGAAGACTTCTACACCTCGCTTTGGAACACTCTGGTCATCGGCGCCTACCACATCCCCCCCATGTTCGCGTTGGCGTTTCTCTTCGCCAACATCCTCAACTCGACCAAGCTTCGCGGCCTGGGTCTGTTTCGTATGGCGATTTTCGTCCCGTGCATCACGCCCATGGTCGTAATCGCGATTGTGTTCTCCCTCCTGTTCAGCACGCAAAACGGCTTGTTGAATTGGATGTGGCGCGGGGCCACAGGGCTGCTCCCTTGGGGACCCTTCGCGCCCATCAAATGGATCGAAAGCGAGAATTGGTCGAAGATCTCCGTGTCTATCGTGCTCGTGTGGCGATGGACCGGATACAACATGGTGCTCATGTTGGCGGGGTTACAAGGAATTCCCAAAGACTACTACGAAGCAGCGACCATCGACGGGGCATCGCGCTGGCAGCAGATGTACTCGATTACGATGCCCTTGATGCGGCCCACGTTCGTGTTTTGCACGATCATGTCGCTCATCGGAACGACCTATATGTTCGAAGAGGTCTTCGTGATGACGCTGGGGGGGCCGGGTACGTCCTCCACCAACTTCGGAGTATTCCTGTTCAACGCGGCATTCACGGACTTCCGCTTCGGATACGCATCGAGCGCCGCGTACGTTGTTGCCGTCCTGGTGTTTGTCTTGTCCTTGGTTGTGCTGCGCTGGCGGAGACCGGTGACATGAGCACTGCATTGCGCATATGGACTGCGGCCAAACAGGTGCTTTCGTACATTGCACTCCTCGCAGCAGCCGCCGTGTTCCTATTTCCGTTTTACTGGCTCTCTATCTCGGCCTTCAAGACGCGCGATCAGTTGTTTCAGATTCCACCGCAGTTCATTCCTCATCCCGCGGTGCTCGAGAACTTTGTCAATGTCTTTCGAGAGACGACGCTTGCCCGCGCATTTCTAAATTCGTGCATCATCGCAGGCGGCTATGTCTCGCTGGCGGTGTTCCTATGTTCGCTGGGGGGATATGCATTCGCGAAGTATCGCTGCGCGCCAGGCCGCGAGAAGCTGTTCGCGTTCGTCCTGGGCACCATGATGATTCCCACCGCCGTGACGATGATTCCGGTGTTTGTGGTATTGGCGCGGTTGGACTTGGTCAATACCTATTGGGCGATGATACTGCCGGGTGCGGCGAGCGCCTTCGGGATCTTCTGGATGCGTCAGTACATCGACGCGAACGTGCCGGACGATTTATTGGCGGCGGCCCGCATTGATGGCTGCGGCGAGTTCGGCATCTTCTGGAAGGTGGTGCTTCCCGTGTGCAAACCGGCATTAGCGGCGCTGAGCATCCTGCTGTTGATTGGCAGTTGGAACAACCTTATGTGGGCATTCGTGGTCTTGCGCACGCCCGACATGTATTCGATGCCCCTCGTGATCTACTTGCTTCAGGGCGAGTTTCGCACGCCCTACGGCATGGTGATGGCGGGAGGGCTGCTTGCGACACTCCCGCTCGTGGTCGCCTTCGTCGTGTTCCAGCGCGCCTTCATCCAGGGGATGACCGCCGGCGCGCTGAAATTCTGACTTTCATCGCGGGCCGCGGAAAGCAGGGACAGACACGTCTCCGCTCCCTGGGGTCGCTTCGCTTGTGTCAGTCCCTGTTTACCGCTGTCTCTCTCCGCAGTATTTTTAGTGCTGGATGTACCTTACCCACAGGCGCGGAAATCAGGGACAGACACGTCTACGCTCACTGCGTTCGCTTCGCTTGTGTCAGTCCCTGATTTCCGCTATCTCTCTCCCAATTCGTGTGAGATGGCGGAATTGATGATTGAGATTCAATGCATTAATTGGGCATGCGCAGGTTCGATTCGCTGCGAATCTTGTAGGCCTCGCCGTGTATCTTTTTGGCAGCGTCGACCATCTCCGCATAGGGGATATCGGCGACGTTCACGAAGCCGATGTTATAGTTTTCGCCATCGCCCGTGCGGCCCGTGGCCGGTTGATCGGTATACTGAAACCAGTGGCATCCGATGAACGCGGGGTTCGTGGCAACACTGCGTACATAGTCCTGGTAGCGCTGGGCGCGATGCGCCTGATTGTCCGCCGTGCGAAGGCCTGTGTGGAACATGCCGCGGTCGAGCGCGCCAAAGTGGAATTCGCCAATAATCACGGGCTTGCCGTACTCGACGAGCTGGTCAGGGGCGATTTGAGTGATGTACGCGTTGATGCTGATGACGTCGACGACTTCGGCGCACGCGCGGACGACATTCTTCGGGAAGTACACCAGCGTAAAGCGGCACCCCATGTACAACTGCCCCGGCGCGTATTTGTGGATGGCGTTGCCGACGGTTTCGAAATACTTGCGTGCGAACCGGTACTCAAACGCACCTGCGTCCACTTGCGTCGCATCATTCACCCTAGAGGGAAGACGAAGGCTGTCCCAATCCTTGGCGTTTGTTTCCCATGCGGCGTTGACTTTGTCGATGGTTCCGTACTTTGCCTTCAGGTCATCGATGAATGCCACGCGCGCGGGCTGATCGGGCGGGCTGTCCAAGGCGCCCATGGGAATGCCGGACCACGATAGCTCGTTGTCGACGAAGTAACCGATAACGCGCGGATCGTCCTTATATCGCTCGCAATTGCGCACCACGTTCTCGACAGTGAGGGTTTCGAAAGAGGGATCGAACACGTCCTTCATCTTCCCCCAATATCCCTTACTGCCTTCGACAACGCGATTGCTGCTTGTGCCCGCGCCGGCAATGTAGGGTAGCTTCGATGCGTCTACGGCATTCGACGGGGTGAAGAATGCGATGGTATTGAAGCCCCAGGCGCGGAGGCGCTTGTCGGCGCGCTCATAGAATATTTGGGACCACGCATCGCCGTAGACACGCTTGATATTTGCATTGTTGAAATTGAACGCGTGACCCTTGCCGTTGATCGGTTCGGCCATACTATGGACGCCATTCACGTTTGACATGAACTCCGCAAAGGGGGAATTGTCTTCGGGAATCCACTCAAACCATTCTTTGCGCCCTTCGACAAACGTGTGGTTTCCTGGATGGACACAATCCATTCCAAGCGAAAGGAAGAGACGTCCTGTAGGGGTTACAAACCACCACTTCCCGTCCACCTTTTCGACGCGAAACCGGCCCGTCGCCTCAAGCTGCGGCCCGCCGAGCCAGCCACAGTACTCATCGAGCTCGGGGTTCTTCTGAGCAGCGGCCAATTCGGCGTCTTCCTTCGCGTGAAGGTCTTTCAATTCATCGTCGCTGTGTACCTTGCCGGGCCAATCGGCATGGACGTATTGTCCATAGCGGTCGATGAAGGGGTTTGGAACGATCCACTCGGTGGCGCTGCCCGTTTCGAAAAGGCGCAGATCGCTCAGACGAAATGCGACTTCGCCCTGGGGACTCTTCACGAATAGGGAAATTTGTTTAATGGCTTTCAGGTCAAGCCCAAGTTCTCCGAGATCGAAGCCGTAGCGAGTTACAGGTCCGAACTCAGGTATGCCGCGCATTCCCCAATAGGGCCCGGCCCCGTTGCGTGTGAACGAAATGGGCACGGTACGGCGTGTGTTGGGCGCAATGGCGATCGTGCGATTCAGCGCGGCTTCGCGTCCGCTCTCCCCCAGGCTGTCGATGCGAATGCATAGCGCCATGGGGGAAGCACTCTGATTGGAAACGTCGAAGGCAACGCCTCCTCGCCCAGTCCAGTCCCACGAATCTTCGGCGGGACGCAAGATTACACCCGACTGCTCCCCTGCCTTGCAGCGGACCTCAAGCACCTGGCGTCCATTGTCCTTCTCCATTCCCAAGCGGGCATTCAATGGAACGGCTGTCTTGGGGACTCTGCGCCCGTCCAGGCGTTCCACAAAGGCCGCTTCGTCCGCAATCGCAAGACTCCCCACCAAAGAGGCGGCAAACGCAAACCACACAAACACTCGCATCGAAATTCTCCCCGTAGTCATACCGCGACAGGAATACAAACTACCCTGGGTCCATCTGCAAACATTTCAACCATTAAGGCAACGGTGTCGAGCTACCGGGCAAGAGTTTCAGGCCCTCGATTGGATTTGCCGTCTTAATGCGCGGCTCATGAGAACCAAATAGCGTGATGGTTCCCGCAAACTTCGCGATCCCCTTGTCGCCCTGCGCCTCTTCGATTTCCACAACAGGCCTGTCTACCGAATCGAAAACGGCACAGTTATCAAACGTTATCGCGCCTTGTTGCGGAGTAACGCCTTTGCGCATTTGCGAAATGAGTATGGGAGGAAAGGGACCGGAGTCCCCCGACCGCTTACCCAACCCAACATTTCCCCACTTACAGTCGACAAATCGCACTTCGGCGCTGTCCACGGATTTGTCGTAAATGAACGCGCCGCATTTTTGCGTGTTCTCAACGGTGCAGTTGCGGAATTCGATCAGGCCGCCGGGACCGTCTTCTTTCACAGCCCCGATGCCAATGCCCGCGTCGTTGCCGCCTCGGACGTGACAATTCTCGAAGGTCAACGAAACGGGCTCCGTGGTCTTGTCCATCGGCTTGAGATAGACGAGGATTCCCGCGCCCTCGTTGTTCTCGAACTGACAGTTGCGCACAACGCAGTTCTGGAGTTTCTCATTGGGCTGATTTGGTTCGAAATCGATGCCCGCCTCCGGGGCAGTGCCGCCAGTTCCGGACATCACGCAATTTTCGATCAACAGATTGACAGCGCTGATGACGCTAATGCCCTGGCGGTAGTTGTCGTGGCACACGACGTCGCGAATCTCAACATTCTCGCAGTAGGGCTTGTCGCCGCGGCCAACGCCCAAGTAGATGCCATCGCCCCCGCTGCTCTCGAGACGCAACCCCTTGATGAGTACGTTGCGGCAACCGCCCAGATTGATTGCCATACGCCATTCGCCTTTTTTGTACGGCGCGGCGGCGTAGTCTTGCTTGCGCATGCGCAGCGTCGCCCCGTAGCCCGTAAGCTTCACGTTCTCCAGACTATCGCCGTCGAAGAGACTGTCGCCGGGGCCTTGGAACTCGTCTTTCTTAGCCATAACGACAACGCCCGGCTCGAAAATGAGTTCCAGGTTGCTGCGCAGGCGAAGGGGGCGGACTATCCAGTCGGCTCCCATGTACGGCACAATGACCCGCGCCGCCTTGGAGTCGATGGCGGCTTGGAGCGCTTCGGTGGAATCCTCGGGCGAGAAGCCCCACCATCCAGCGGTGGCCGTGTCGCGCGTGCCGTTCGCGACTTCCTGAATAGCCGCTTCGTTCTTCGCAAACTGCGCGTACGCCGGGCAGAGTCCCGTAAGCAGCAATGCAAGCGCTAAGAAAGAAATCCTCATTACTGGAATCCTCCGTTGATCAGGGCAGGCGCTGGCGAAGAGCCGGCTGGAAGCCGGCGGTACAACGCGCAAGATTCCCGGCGTCCTTCGGTGTTCACTTTCAGATACTCGGTTTGGCATCGATAGAATGCGCCGTGCGGCGTCGATCGCGCACGCCGCACGACACGTCAACATTTCGCAATGCTACTGGTTCACGCTGCGGACTTGGAACGGCGAGAAGAGGCCATAACCGATTGTGCTGTATGCCGTGCCCGCAGGCGGTCCAGGCGCAGGGCCATTGCGGAACATGCCGGGAGACGCGATACCCAGAGGCGGATTCCCGTGGTGCGGGCCCAGTGTATTCTTGTTCGTTCCGATGACTTCTACTTCGACCGTGTTGTCGCCGGCCTTCACGAACTTCGCGATGTCGCACGTGTAGGGTTGGTGATAGATGTACCCCGCATCCGCGCCGTTCACACGCACCTTTGCGACACTCCCCAGCCAATCGCCAAGCGCAACCTCGACGCGCCCATCGGTCTTCGGAATATCGAAGTGCTGCGTATAGGTTACGCCCGCGCTATAGAGCGGACACCCCTGTACATTCCAGGGGCCCAAGCCCAGCGCGGAGTCCTTCGCAATAGCAAAGCCCTTTTCCGTCGACTTGAGGCTGAACTCGCCGAGGATATACGCGCGCTCCAATTCGTGGAACATCGTGAACGGCTGCGCCTTGATGGTCAGCGTGTTCTCGCCCGTCTTCACGCATGCCGCGATATCGAGTACGCCCCATGCGCGATCGGTCCACCACTCGCCGGGGATGGCCGTAACGGCAGTGCCGTTGCAGGTGATTGCGTAGAGGTCGGGTCGCTCAACTACCGCGCGAAGACCTTGCGGCACTTCGCCGTCTATCGCGAACCGATAGGTCGCTTCGAAGCCGCTGTCCGGCGCGAACGTCTTGCTGATAAGTTCGTCTTTGAACTGTACGGCGCTATCCCACGGATTGCGGTCCAGCCCATGTTTCTGGAAGATGAGTTCCGCCGATGCGTAGTAATACTGCGCCTCGCGCGTCTCGCCGCCGACAGTCAAGTCCACGTAGTCAAGCGTCAGTACGTTCGACGTAGCACGCTTCACACTGAGATCGCCTTTGGGAGCGGCGGCGGTGTACACAGGAGCGGCCTTCGGCGCGACGGGAGTACGCGCTTCTTTCGAGAGGAACAGCAAAAGGCTTCCGCATGGCGGCACATCAAACGCGGCCTGCACTCCGCCGTCTTTCGCTTCAAACGGATAGGCAACGCCTGTCTCGCCGGTTTCGAGGTTCCACTGCTCGACACCCTTCATGACGGACCGGAAGGTGCCACTCGCGGGAACAGTCGCGCTGGTGTTCACGAGGAACACGAGATCGCCGTCGTCAAGCGTGCGCCGCTGATGATAGAGCGTGGTCTCGGCTTTCTTGTCCAGCGCGATGCTAAACGGGCTGGTCTCGGCGCTCTGGCGATCTTGGAGCACCGTCGCGCTCGGCGCTTTCTGCCAGCCCTTCGATTGGCTGGCCTTCACGATGCGGTCGGAAGCCTGCCCATCAACGCGGGAAGGCGGATTCTCGGCTTCGCAAAGCACCTTGCCGCCCTGGGCCAAGTAGGACTCGATAAGGGTCATCGTTGCGTCGTTGAGGTTCTCCGTGCGAACCGGCACCACGACAAGGTCATAGGCGCGCTTGCCGACAACGAGCTTGCCGTTCTCGACGCTGCCCCACGTCGCGAGAATGGGCTCGCTGCCGAGATCGAACTCCACGTTGTCTTTCGCCAGCTTGGTGACGTAGTGCTGAAAGTCCTGGCCCATCGCTTCGAGCGTATTCCGATCACCCTCTTGGTACATCCACATGGTGGTCGTCGGTTCGATCACGAGCACCGTGTTGATTTGCTCGCCCTGCGACATCGCGTACGATACGCGCGTCAGGTACTGGGCCTGCACGCCGTACGCGTCCCACCACGTCGCGTGATACGAGAAAGTCTGGGGATAGTCGCCTTTGCGCGCACCGCGCAACGTCGAATGCGCCAAGTGCTGGTCGATGAAGTTGACGCCAAGGACACTGATCCAATCGCCGATGCGCTTCATGTCTTCAAAGCGCAAGTCCCAACCGCCGCCGCCGTAGGCTTCGCAAAGGCGGCGCTTGCGTCCGAGCTGGTTCGCGACACTGGCCAGTTCGATAACCGCGCGGTCATTTCCGAATTGCGCGTGGACCCCTTCATCGTATTGATTAAACAGAATGTCGATGCCGGGGATATGCTGCCACGCACCCATGGCCATGTTGTCGGGGACGGAGACCGCGTTGGGCCATTCGTGTTCCCAATAGTGGCCGGTGAACATGAGATTGTTGCGTGCGCAGTAATCGTAGTACGGTTTCGCCCAGTTCTCGATGAACAGGTCCAGGAGTGTCGCGTAATAGTCGTGGCGGACCCGTTTCCAGTCGCCGGTCTCGTCGTAGAGCGACGGCAGGTTGGGGCGGAGATCGTAGCC
>JBAZRU010000282.1:0-8385 GCA_041662805.1 Candidatus Hydrogenedentales bacterium
TCGTGAACTCATCGAGCGACTACACGACGCCGGCGTTTCGTTTCATCTGGCGGACGTAAAAGGACCGGTATTGGACCAGCTTAAACGAGCCGGCCTGATCACCGAGATAGGTGAAGATCACGTCTTTTTGAGTACGCACGAGGCGATGGTCGCTTTGACCGATAAGCCGCCGACATGGTGAGCATCATGTTTTTTCAACCAATAATGGAAGAAGCTGCCTGGAGGTCCTTTTTGCCATGAAGAAAAGCAATAATTCGCTCACCGTCATTCAACTCAACGACAGCCACGCCTATCTTGATCTTCACCAAGAGATGTTCTGGCTGGGTGGTAAAGCAGTCTATCGTCCGGCGGGAGGATATGCCCGCATTGCCGCACTCGCAAAACAAATTCGGGCCGCAACCCCGGAGCGTGTACTCTTTTGCGATTGCGGCGATACGCTCCAGGGTACCTATCCCGCACAGAATACGCAGGGACAGGCAATGGTTCCTGTTTTGAATTCATTGGGTCTCGATGCAATGACGGCCCATTGGGAATTTGCCTATGGTCCCGAGGCCTTTAAGCAGCGCGCAGCGGAACTCATCTATCCGATGCTTGCAATCAATGTTTATGACAAAGCGACGAAGGTGCGGTCATTCCCGCCGTACAGCGTGAAGGAGATCGGCGGCTTGCGGATCGGTCTCGTGGGTATCTCCTCCAATATTGTAGACAAGACTATGCCTCCTTCTTTCAGCGAAGGATTGGAATTCACCCTTGGGCGAGAAGAGCTCCCGCCGATCATCGACGCTTTGCGCACCCAGGAGAAGGTGGACCTGATCGTTCTCCTCTCCCATCTTGGGTTTTCCCAGGATATGAAGCTGGTATCAGAGGTGGAGGGAATCGATATCTGTCTGAGCGGCCACACCCATAACCGCCTTTATAAACCGGCACTCCAGGGGAAGACGTTAATCATACAGTCAGGCTGCCACGGTTCTTTCCTGGGCCGCCTGGATCTGGAAATTGATGGAGGGCGTGTCGTTGACTACCGGCACCAACTGATTGAGGTAGAGGCCAAGATAGACCCCGATCCTCAAGTTGATGACCTCGTGCGCCAAGCGCTCGCGCCGTATCAAGAGGAATTGTCAACAGGTGTGGGTGAAACGGCGACCGCACTCAACCGAGGCACCACGCTGGAAGCAACGATGGACAATTTCCTGTTGCAGGCGTTGCTGGAAAATACAGGCGCGCAATTGGCATTCTCGAATGGATGGCGCTTTGGCGCACCGATCATTCCGGGGGAGGTCACGCTGAATGACCTCTACAATATCATTCCGATGAACCCGCCAATCTCAACGGTCGAGCTGACAGGTGAGGAAATTGTCGCGATGCTCGAGGAAAATCTGGAACGGACGTTTGCGCGCGATCCGTACGACCAGATGGGTGGCTATGTCAAGCGAGGTCTCGGTTTCAACGCCTACATTAAGATCGAGAATCCTCCCGGGCAGCGCGTCCAGCAAGTGTTTGTAGCTGATGAACAGCTGCAACCAGGGCACTATTACCCGACGGCTTTTGTCACCGAACAAGGCGTCGCGCACAAATACGGTCGCAATCGCCAGCATCACACTGAGCGAATCATAGAGGCACTAAGAACATATCTGGATAGGCACCGCCCGCTGCGCGCAGAACTCCGGGGAACGTTTGTCGCGGTATAGTACGAGTCCGAAATGGCTGCTTTCGTTCTATTCGTCTATGGTATTGGCGCAAATCTCCTCTTGCTTTGCTTGCAACGGGATGCAGCCCTTCCACTCCTGCCGTCTTCCTCTTGCGGTCGCGTTGGTTTGGGCCAAGGACACGACCGAGCAGGGATTCGAGCCACGTGAGAAATCCGGGCGTGCCGTGGAGCATGCCGGTGTTGGTCTGTCGTCGAGTGCACTCGAAATCCGCAATGGACTGGTTTGGCGATAGGCAGGTTTTGGACGCGGACTCAAGCAGGGACAGCCCCGTCTCCGTCCGCCGTTTGGCGGATTGCGCTTCGATCAGTGAGTTCTCTTGCCCTTACTCGCGCGTGGTGAATTCGTCGAGGTTGAGCAGGACGCGGCCGACGGCGGTGTAGGCGGCAGCCTCCGCGGGGACTGTGCCTTCGGGGCAGTAGGGTCCGGCCACTTGCGCGGCGGACTCGGGGCTTTGATCGAAGGATGTCCGCTGGTCGGTCAGCAGCTTTTCAAGCTCGCCCAATTCCGAGGCGGATGGTTCGCGCGACAGGCATACCCTGAACGCAAAGCGCAGCCGTTGGTTGGGCTCGGCGCCGCCTTGCGTGAGGATTCGCTTGCTCAAGGCTTGGGCGCATTCGGTGAACACGGGGTCGTTGAGCAAGGTGAGGGCCTGGAGTGGCGTGTTGGAGCGAGACCGGCGGATGCACGTCACGTTCGAGTCGGGGCAATCGAAGGTCATGAGCATGGGGTAGGGCACGGTGCGTTGAAACAGGATGTAGAGTCCGCGCCGGTACTTGTCGGCGCCCTGGCTTTCCGGCCAGCGGATGGACCCTGCGTAGCCCAATTCGGCCACGCCTTTGGGCAGCGGCGGGCGCACGCTGGGCCCGCCAATAGCAGGGTTGAGCAGGCCGCCCGCGGCGAGGAAGAGGTCGCGGTTGATCTCCGCTTCATTGCGGAACCGGCCCTGCCGCGCGAGCAGAACATTGAGCGGGTCGCGGTCAATCAGGTCTTCGCGCACGTTCGACGATTGGCGATAGGCCGCGGACGTGACCATGAGACGGATCAAGTCTTTCATGCTCCAGCCGTGCGCCATGAATTCCGTCGCGAGCCAATCGAGCAATTCCGGGTGCGAGGGAAGTTCGCCGCGCGTCCCGAAATCGTTGCTCGTGAACACGAGCCCGCGCCCGAACAGGTGGTCCCACATGCGGTTGACGGTCACGCGGGCGGTGAGCGGGTTGCCCGGATCGATCAGCCAGCGCGCGAGGTCGAGCCGGTCGGGCTTTTCGCCGCGCGGTTTCAACGGCGGCATCACCGAGAGGGCGTTGGCTTGCACTTCGTCGCCGGGCCGCATGAAATCGCCGCGAACGTGGATGTGCGTCTTGGGCGGCTCGGGATTCTCCGCGAGGGTTTGCGCCTGCGTCGCCGGAGGGAGTGGGGCCGCTTTGATGTGCGCATCGAGCGACGCCTTCAACTCGCGCATGGTTGTATCGAGCGTGCCGTAGTACTCGAGCAGTTGCGATTTCTGCACGTCGGTCCGTTGATCGGGCGCGGTCTTCAACGCGATGCGGATTGCGTCGGGGAGTTGGAGCACGGGGCGCGGACTGCGCGTGACGGAGATGCGGAACCGGCCGACGGTGTAGTTCTCCATATACTGTTGATCGAGCGTGACGGTGAAGATGGTCCCCTCGGCGAAGCCCGCGTCGTTGACCGTCGCGAACACGGCGGATTGATCGACAGTGACGCCGTCGCGCGGGGCGATGGCCCAGCCCGTCTTGCGGTTGCCGTCGATGGCCCCGGCCACGGCGTAGCCATCTTGCGAATGGGCGGCGATAGCCTGCGCGAAGGGGATAGGCTCCGTGGTGCCGGGGTCTTTCGGGCGCGCGGCCTTGACGGCGAATTCGGTGAGCACGAGATTGCCGTCCGCGGCGCGGCCCGGTCCGCTCTTGGGCAGCGACGGATCGACGAGCGTCTCAAGCCGGAACGCGGTGATGCCGGTGAGATCGGTCGCGAAGTTGACGGTGTAGGTGTCGCGCGGCGACTGCTGTCCGCTCACGAGGATCGAGTTGTCTTCTTGCTTTGTTAACGTAGCGCCGCCCGTCGAGATGAATCCCGCCGGACTCAGCGTCTGCCATTCGGGATCGGTCAGGTCCTGTTGTGCGGCCCATGCGGCGAGCTTCGTTTCCAGCTCGGGTTTGTAGGCGTCGATGCCCTTCTGCAATTCCGCCTGCCGCGTTTCGTGCGTGGCCTTTGCCTGCTTGAACGCCTCGACTTCGGGGTCAAGCGGCGCGGGGATATCCTTCTCCAAACCGGTATTGAAGAACGCGTAGAGCTGGTAATAGTCCTTCTGCGAAATGGGATCGTACTTGTGCGAATGGCATTGCGCGCACGCCACGGTCAGTCCGAGAAACACCGCGCCGGTCGTGTTCGTGCGGTCGACGACTTGTTCGACGCGGAACTGCTCCGGGTCGACCCCGCCTTCCTTGTTCGTGAGCGTGTTGCGGTGGAATCCGGTTGCGACCTTATCCTCCACCGTCGAACCGGGCACGAGGTCGCCGGCGAGTTGGAGGATGGTGAATTGGTCGAAGGGCAGATCGCGGTTCAACGCATCGATGACCCAATTGCGATAGCGCCACGCATAGGGGCGGACGGTGTCCTTCTCGAACCCGTCGCTGTCGGCATAACGCGCCGCGTCCAGCCAATGGCGTCCCCAGCGTTCGCCAAAATGCGGCGACGCGAGCAGGCGATTCACGAGCGACTCGTAGGCATAGGGCGACGCGTCGTTCACAAACGCGTCCACTTCTTCCGGCAACGGCGGCAGCCCGACGAGGTCGAGACTCAAGCGGCGAATGAGCGTGTACCGGTCGGCCTCGGGCGAGGGGGCGATGCCATCTTTCTCAAGGCGCGCCAGCACGAATGCATCAATGGGATTCCGCACCCACGCCGCATTCTGCACGGCGGGGGGCTCGACGCGCACCGGAGATTTGAATGCCCAGTGATCGGACTTGGGTGCGATGTCCTGCGCGCCGGGGGCGTCCGGCCACACGGCGCCCGCATCGATCCACGCCGTGACGAGCGCAATCTGTTCCGCGGACAACGGGTCGCCGGCCGGAGGCATCACTTTGCCCGGCTCCGTGCCGGTAATCATCGCAACAAGCTTGCTGTGCGCGGCGTCACCGGGGACAATCACCGCTCCCGAGTCGCCTCCGCGCAGCGCGTCCGCCTTTACGTCGAGGCGGAGACCGGCCTTCTGCTTTTCCGGGCCGTGGCAGGCGAGGCAGCGCGCGGCGAGGATGGGGTGGATGTTTTTTTCGAAGTCGATGGTGGACGAAGTGGACGAGGTGGATGGCGTGGACTCAGTGGACGCGGGAGGAGCAGGAACCTCCGTTGATGCATCCGGTGGGGCAGGCGCAACTTCCGCCGCCCAGGCAGACCCCGCCACAAACACGCAAAGACAACAGAAGAATAGGCGTTTCATAAGGACACCTTCTGCATGCAGCTTCCGACCAGGAACCTTGGCTTTATGCTATCACAAAATGCATGTGGCGGCGCAGCCCAAGGAGAGGAAGTGCAAGGAATGAAGACGACAGGTCGGCACGGCACGAGTCTTCTTCTTGCTTTCTTCTGACGGATAGTGATGAATAGAGGACATTAGTAGTCTAGCCGGAAGCGCTCCGGCGCTTTCAGATCTGCTCCGCAGAAGTCCATCAACCGGGGGAAGGCGTAATGAAACCGACGATCGAGTCAGAAACGGCGAAATTAGAAGGTCTATTGCAGGCAGACCCGCAAAACTCCGAAGCGCGTGGCAACTTGGTCTTGTATTATTCGATGCTGATCCGGAAAGGCCAGAATGAGGCTGTGAGGCAGGACGCCAAAAGAAGAATGGGAGAACATTATCTATGGCTTGCCGAGTTCCATCCCGAGGTTGAGACTGCCGGGGACTTGGTGAGTTTGATTCGAAGTGATGCCGATATCCGAGAAAGGGCACGAAAGCTATGGCTTGCACACACGGAGAGCAAGGACGCCGTTGCACAGACACTGGTCAATGCTGTTGCCTTCCTCCAATTGCTGGCCAGGGATCGTCCACTCTGCGAATCGCTGCTTCTGCGCGCGCTGGAGCTTGAACCGGACAACGCGGCAATACACGCGCGACTAGCGCAATTCTACGTGCTCGGACCGCCGGCCCGCCCGGACAAGACACTCGAACATGCAGAGGCCGCTCTCCGCCTTAACCACATTCAGGAAGCTGAGGAAGGGTTGCTTGAGATGTGCGCCGTGGCTTCTCTGGGGCTAGACGAATTGGAGACGGCGACGCGTTACGCGAAAGAACTCCTTGCGGTCCTCCAATCCGAGTCCGGGGGGATGGAGTGGAATCGGGGGAACATCCGACACAAGGCAAACATTGTTCTTGGCAGAGTGGCCTTGCGGCGTGGCGACGTGGACTCAGCCAAACAGCATCTGCTCGAAGCGGGAAAGACCGAAGGCAGTCCGCAACTCGACTCGTTTGGCCCCAATATGGCGTTAGCCCAGGAATTGATCGCGCAAGGAGAGCGCACAGTAATAATCGAGTATTTCGATCTGTGCGGGAAGTTCTGGAAGTTCGGCGCCGAACGACTTGCGGAATGGAAGGCCAATGTCGAGAAAGACATTACGCCAGACTTTGGTCCGAATATGATCTACTGATTTCGCGGCGGAACGACTCGAAAGTACCGTGAACGCCGGCTTGGGCCGCGCATCACCGCGCGAAGATCAGGCTTCCGTGCTCGGAATTCTTCGTTGGCGATTTGAATGCCCATACGGACCGTTCGTTGACTACGTTTCTGCGGTTGCGGACGCAGTCGAGCGTCCAGTCGGCAGAGCCGGGGGCCTTGACGCCGAGGGTTGCGAAGGGGATGGCAATTTCGGCGACCCAACCGGTTTGGTACAGCTTCGCCACGGATTGCCACTGCCCGTTCCATGACACGTCGTTGTCCCGGCTGTCGAAGCGTGCGCCGTTCGGGTTCACCAGAAACTTATGCTCGGGCTTTCTCGGAGGACGGATCGAGATTTCGACGGACTCTTCGTCCCACAGCGGTTCGTCGGTGTCGGACATTTTGGCAACCATGGTGCCGACCCGCGGTTCGCGCGCGTATACGCCGAGGTAGAGCGTGTCCGCGGTATTGCAGATGCGCACCGTGGTCTGGGCTTCGGCGAAGACGTGTGTGGATTGGCTGACGAAGCCGTCGATCTGTGGCTGGCCCGGCCACATGGACTCTTTAAAATCGCCGTCGAGCTTGGGAGCGGTTTTCGAGTACGCACAGATCGCGGCGGCGGGTTCTTTGAACGCGAAGACGCGCACGTTGCGAAGGACGGCCACTTCGTTGGGGGAATCTGCGCTTACGCGCATGAAGCGCGACCGGAACGGCTTGCGAAGCAGGACCGGTCCCCGCACGCCCTGTTGCGAATTCGATTTCCACTCTTCGACGAGATCGAACTGCCCCTCTTTCTCGGACGAATCCACGCGTAACGCAGTCGTCGAGAGGGTATCGAAATCGATGCGATAGATTGGTCCCGGAGATTGCAGAAAGTCGAAGATGGCCTCGGTGCGATTCTCCTTGTCGCTGAACTTGGGCGTCGCCGCGACTTCGAGCACCGTGCGGCCCGAGGGCATCGGCCGCCACGGCAGCACGGAAACGCCGAAGAGAATGCCCGCCGGCACGAAAAGGCCTTGCGCTTCGATGGTGCCGACGATTTTTTCGCGGCGCTCGGGGTCGAAATCAGGATCGAGTTTGGCCTGGCTGTCGACGACTTCCCGCAGATCCTTCAATACGCCCCGCGAAGGCTTTAGCGTGTACTCCGTTTCCAATCGCACCCATTCGGTCAAGTTCTTGTAGAAGCCGCTGACCTGCGTCAACTCAAGATCGTTCTTGGGCAGCATGCGTTGCACGGACTTCTCGACTTCCTCAAATGCGCGATACTCGTCCTCCGGCTTCACACCGGCGAGGGTCTGCCGATTCAGATGCGCCGCGATACTCGCAATGACCTGCTCCGTCGTGGGAATCTCGAACTCAACGCCGAAATACTCATTCAAACCGGCCGGCCACGCGGTAAGAGGACCACGCCGTTCCTGCTTCTTCGGAGCTTTGATCTTCTCGGGCTTTGGGTCGGGCACGACGGGTTCCGGCGAGACGTCCTTTGGCACGATGGACTTCTGTGACACAACACCGCGGTTGGAAGAGCTGCCGGGCGCTTGCGCGGCGGCGGACAACGACACCTGCGCGCACGCGCAAAGACCTACAGTCAGCCAAGCCAGAGCTTTCATTGGACATCTCCCAGCCAAAATGAAGCGGGGGGCGTATACGGCCACGCCCCCCGCTGTGTCACTTCGTTTTTGAATCGTGCGTCACTTTACGCCCACGTCATCGCCGACTTCTTTTCGAAGATGAGGCACTGTCTGAGGGCTTCGACCGCCTTTTTGAGGCCTTCCATGCTGGACATGAGCGAGTCTTCGTGTTCGATCGACAGGGTGCCGTCGTAGCCGACCATGCGGAGCGTTGACACGAAATCCTTCCACCATTCGATCGAGTGGCCGTAGCCGACCGTGCGAAAGATCCATGCGCGGTTGAATTCGTCGGCGTAGTGCTTGGTGGCGAGCACGGCGTTGATCTTGGAGTTTTGCTCGCAGACCTTCGAGTTCTTCGCGTGCACGTGGAAGATTGCC
>JBAZRU010000283.1:0-4565 GCA_041662805.1 Candidatus Hydrogenedentales bacterium
TCAGCATCGCCCTGGAAAATCGCCCCTACCACCACGCCTTGCAGGCCTTTGCCTTTTGCGTTGACGACCTTGCCTGTCGCGCGCGCCCAGGACAGCAACTGCACGGCCGCCTCGCTCTCGGTGTTCATGTCCATCGCGAAGAGTGCGCCCCGCGGCTCAGTCACGTGCTCGACCAGGCCGACCAATTTGTTTCCCGGGGGAGACGCTGCAATCTGCAATTCCGTCCGCCCGTTTGCGTCGGTTATATACCAACGGTACTGCATGGGCCGGATCAGCCGGACCACCGCCCCGGATACGGGCGCGCCCGCCTCATCCAACACGCGCACGCTGAACGCAGGAAGCCGGGTCATCCAGAATGTCGGCAACTCCAACGTGTCGCCCTGTTTCGCCTGGACGTTCAGGATAGGGCGGTCGGGCCGGCGATAACCGGACGCGGCATCGACCGAAATAACATTCTCTCCCTGGGATCCCGTGAATTCGTACATTCCGGACTTGCCCGTCGTCGTAACGGCGGACGGATTCCCGTAAACCGTCAGGCTGAGCCGCGCACCCTCAATAGGGGCGCCGGTAATGGCGTCTTGAACCGAGCCGCGGAGTAGCGCGGAACCTGCCACTCGCACGGAAACGCTCTGCACACTTTCCGCGCCGGTAACCGTCACGCGTTGCCATCCCGGGCTGCGCAATTCGGCCCCCGATGCCTGATATGCGTAGACGCCTGGCATTAACCGAAGGTGGAATTCTCCGGTCGAGTCAGTCATGGCAACGGCGGTGTCGTGCGGCGCGACCGCGCTGCGAAACAACACGGCGGTGTTGGCGACCGCGGAGGAACTGTCCCACGTCAGCACCGTTCCCTGGACCAGGATTCCTTCCATGAGCGTGACTTTCGCGTTGGCCGCGCCGACTGCAATGTCCTGCACCGCGGTTTGCGCGTACGCGATATGCGCGACTTTCAGGGCTACCTTGCCGTCCTTGGGAAGATTGGGAACTGAAAACACGCCCGAATCGTTCGTGACGGGCTCAGCAAAACCCAACGCCGCCAGCTTCGTCAGGGGTATCCCCACTTTGTCGACGCCTTGAAGGAGAATCCTCGTTACATGAGCCCCCGAGACGGGCTTCCCGCGAAGATCGACCACTTTGCCCGACACCGTTCCAGCGGGTTGGAGAACCAGCGAAAGACCGGTGATGTCGTCGGAACCCGCTATGGTCCGGCTGACACCGGACCAGCCGCGGCCTTCCGCGATGGCGAATATGCCGACAATGCCCGAAGGAATACCCTCAAAGCGGAATTGTCCGCCGGGGTCTGCCGTGGCTTCGAGGAGCGCGCCTCCAAGACCCGATTCGGCGAACACGCGCACCCCGGAGAGGGTAGCCCCATCCGACGCGGACACGTGGCCGGAGACGGACGCGGCGCCCGTGAAGGCAGAATACGCAACAAGCGCGAACGATAGGAACGTCACCAAAAGCCTCCCTGCGAACACAGTCAATTCGTGTCCGCGGACACGATTGTATAGCTCGCTCCGATTGCGTGCAAAACAGACCAGCCGTCGGCCTTGGCCGTTGACATTGCGGGAACGTGAAGTGAAAATGGGCCTTCGGGGTGATGCAGAAGCGAAGCAGAATGCAGTCTTCGAGGAAGAGAGGGATTCAATGCGAGTTTTCTTGGCGGCAGCGCTTGCTATCGGGGCAAGTGTCGCCACGGCGATTGCCGACGACCCTGCGCCGTGGCCGGTCCAGCGCGACACGGGATATCGGGGAATCTGGTACTACAATCAAGAGACCAAGAACGAATACGTCTACAAATACAGCGGCGGACTCGGAACGTATTGCGTCGACCATATTCCGTTGGCCGTATATGCGCCGGAGGTTAACAAGACGTTCTTTGTCTTCGGCGGCAGCCCCGCGGACAAGAACACGTTGCTGGAGATGGTCTCATCCTACGACCACGCGACAGGCGAGTTCCCTCGCCCCGTGATTCTGATGGACAAAGAAACGACGGACGCCCACGACAACCCGGTGATCTCGCTCGACAAGGACGGGCGCATCTGGGTATTCGCAAGCGCGCACGGGACGTCGCGTCCCGCGTATATCTTCCGTAGCGTGAGGCCGTATGACATCGGCGAGTGGGAGATGACGCTGAAGACGAACTTCTCATATCCGCAGCCGTGGTACATAAAAGGCAAAGGGTTTCTGTTCTTGCACACGCGCTATGCGCCGGGGCGCGGCCTCAACTGGCAAACGAGCGAAGACGGACTGACATGGTCCGAGCCGAAACAGCTTGCGTACATTGAAGAGGGTGACTACCAGATTAGCTGGCCCCATGAAGACAAGGTCGGTACGGCGTTCAACCATCACCCGCACGCGTTTCAGGGCGATCCCAAGCAAAAGGGTTTGAACTGGCGGACGAATCTCTACTACGTCGAGACGCGCGACTTCGGAACCTCGTGGCAAACGGCTTCCGGCGAGACGGTGGCAACGCCGATTACGTCCCCTGAGACGCCGGCGTTGGTTCACGATTACGCCTCGGAAGGGAAGCTCGTCTACTGCAACGACCTCAACTACGACGCGAAGGGGAATCCCGTCATTCTGTACGAACTTAGCACGACCTTCATGCCCGGACCCGAGGGTGGCCCCAAGGAGTGGTGCACGGCGCGGTGGACCGGGAGCGAATGGAAGATCCTTCCCGTGACCACCTCCGACCATAATTACGACGTGGGCAGCTTCTACGTGGAAGACGATGGCGCGTGGCGGATCATCGCGCCTACGGAGCCGGGGCCGCAGCCGTACGGCGTCGGGGGCGAGATGGCGTTGTGGCTCAGCCGCGACCAAGGCGAGACGTGGAAACGGGAGCGCCTGGTGACGAACGGCAGTGAGCGGAACCACAGCTACAGCCGGCGGCCGGTGAATGCGCGCCCCGATTTCTATGCGATCTGGGCCGATGGCAACGCCCGCAAACAGTCGGTATCTCACCTGTATTTCGCAACGAAGGACGGGGAGGCATACCGAATGCCTGCTGAGATGACGTCGGATACCGCCAAGGCGGATTTGGTGCCGTGAAGTCAGGGGGTCGTCCCAGTGCGCATAGGCGTTGCGGGGTTTCGTTGGCAGTTGCTATAATCGTCCACGATATCGGGTGGAGCTATTCCGCCGGGTAATGGCGGTCGGCAATATAGAGAAGGGGCGCGGCAATGTCCGGTCACAGTAAGTGGAGCACGATTAAACGCAAAAAAGGCGCAGCGGACGCCAAGCGCGGGAAGATTTTCTCGAAGCTTGCGAAGGAAATCACGGTGGCCGCCAAAATCGGCGGAAGCGATCCGGCCGGCAATCCGCGCCTGCGGACCGTGTTGCTCGCAGCCCGCGCGCAGAACATGCCCAAGGACAACGTCGACCGTGCCATCAAGAAAGGCACCGGCGAAATCCCTGGCGTCGTGTACGAAGAGATTCGCTACGAATGCTATGCGCCCGCGGGCGTCGCGATGATCATCGACGTGCTCACCGACAACAAGAACCGCACGGTCAGCGAGATTCGCCATACGATTACGAAGAACGGCGGAAACCTCGCCGAAACCGGCGCCGTCGGCTGGAACTTCGAGCGCCGCGGGGTTATCACCGTGAGCAAGGAGGGTCTGACCGACGACGAGATTTTCGAGAAGGCCGTCGAGGCCGGCGCCGACGACGTGGATACCGAAGGCGATTCTTACGAGATTACCACGGAGCCTTCGGGCCTGCACGCCGTGGTGGACGCCCTCGAAAAGATGGGGTTGAAAGCCGAAGAGGCCACCCTCACCATGGTCCCCAAGACGACCGTCAAGGTCGAGGGCAAGGAAGTCGCGGCGGTACTTCGCCTGTTCGAAGCGCTGGAAGACAACGAGGACGTACAAGACGTATACGCCAACTTCGATATCTCCGATCAGGAAATGGCTGCTGCCGTTGACTGACGCTGCCTTACACAACGATTTACTCAACACCCTCAAGTGCTCGCTTGGGGGTGTTTTATTTTGGATTTTGGATTTTGGATTTTGGATTGAAGAGAGAAGGACGATTTCCGCGACAGGCTTTGGCGCTGATGATGCGTCTAAGTTTCCAATCGCACGATTCTTCAATCCAAAATCCAAAATCCAAAATCCAGAATTCCCGGTGTCTTCATGCGCGTGCTAGGCATCGATCCGGGCACCGCCACGACCGGCTACGGCGTGGTCGATGGCAAAGGGTCGCGCCTTCGCTACATCGCTCACGGCGCGATAACGACGCCCGCGGGGCAACCATTCGCGACCCGCTTGAAAACGATCTTCGAGGAAATGACGCGTCTGATCGAGGAGCATGCGCCGGATGCGGTGGCCATCGAGAAGATCTATTTCTCGCAAAACGTAACGACCGGTATCGCCGTGGCGCAGGCGCGCGGCGTGATTGCGCTCGCTGCGGAGCTGGCGGGGAAACCTATCGGCGAGTTCAGTCCGCTTGAAGTGAAGAACGCCGTGGTAGGCTATGGAAAGGCCACGAAGCAACAGGTGCAGGAAATGGTTAAGATTTTGTTGACGCTCGATGCGCGACCCAAACCGGACGACGCC
>JBAZRU010000283.1:4575-8369 GCA_041662805.1 Candidatus Hydrogenedentales bacterium
CCCTCGCGCTGGCCATTTGCCAGGTGCACGCAGGCAAGGTGCGCGAGATCCAGGGAAAGTGACCAGGAGAATGAACCGTATGTCCGTCAGCCGCAGAGAATTTCTGGGCGCTGCCACGTTGGTCGCAGCGCAATTGGCGCATGCCGAAGGGGAAACGGAAACCACGCCCATGATCGATACACCCGAAACCGGCAACTGGACGTTCACGCAGGCCGACGCGGCGGTCGCCGCCGAAATCCGGGACTTCTTGCCGAAACGCATGTTCGATATTCACACGCACGCATACCGCACGCAGGATCTGGGCGAACCGAGTCCAGAACTCCCCGCGATGGGGCCCGCGACCGCGGACGTGAACGCGTGGCGAAAACACCTGGGGCAACTCACCGGCGAGGACAGGCTCGCGGGCGGGTTGTTCTTTCCGTACCCCGTGAAGAACGGCAACGTGGACGCGGGCAACGACTTTCTCGTCGAGCAGGTCCAGTCCGGCGATTTCGTGCGCGGACTCGTTGTGGCGACGCCGCAGTCTTCGCCGGAGAAGATGGCTGACTACTTGAAGAATCCACGCATCCTCGGATTCAAACCCTATCACGTCTTCGCACAAGTGCCGCAGACCTTCGACGCCGCCGTGGAGGAGTACGTGCCCGAGTGGATCTGGAAACTGGCCGACGAGCATGGGTCGGTCATCATGCTGCACATCGTGCGTTCGGGCGCGCTGTCCGACCCAGGCAACCAGAAGAGCCTCCTCGCGCTGTGCTCCAAATACCCGAACGCCAAGCTGGTGCTCGCCCATGTGGGACGCGGATTCCATGCGCCCAACACGATCAACGCGCTCCCCGCATTCGCCAAACTCGACAACGTCTATTTCGACACCGCCGCGGTCTGCGAACCCGATGCCATGATGGCCATCGTCAAAGCCTTTGGGCCTGGCCGACTGCTATGGGGCAGCGATTTCCCCGTGTCGCAACAGCGCGGAAAATGCGTGACGGTGGGCGACGCGTTCTCCTGGATTTGCCCGCGCCGCATCGATGTGGACCCGTCGGCGCCGGTCTGTCACCCGATATTGGTTGGCCTCGAATCGCTGCGCGCTTTGAAGCTCGCGGCGACGCTCATGGACTGGACCAAGCAGGATCTCGATGACATCTTTTTCAACAACGCGCTGCGCTTGCTGCGCATTCAAGGGAGCTGATATGGCGACGATGCTCGTTTTCGTGTTGTGTTGTGCCGCGGGGGCCGATGCCACCCCGCCCGTGTCGCCCGAGGTGCACGCCCGGTCGCTCGCGGTGCTGCACGAAGCGCTCGCCGAAGGAAAGGTGTGGGTGAAGGTGCACGCGGCGGAATCGCTGCTCTGGACCGGAAACCCCGAGGGCGTGCGTGAGCTGTTTCTGAAGGAAGCGGAAGCCCCGGAGCCTTTCTATCGAATCGGAGTGTGGCGCGTGTTGGCGCAGGCGACCGCCGACCCAGCCGAGCGTACGATGTACACGGAGAAGATTGCGGCCGTGTTGTTGGACACGAAGGCCGAGGACCGTGGGCATGCCGCCGAAACCCTGGGTAAACTCGGCTACAGCAGCCACGACCCGGAGATCGTGCGGATGGCGCAGGTCGAAACCGGCTCGACCCTTCCGCTGGTGCGGTGGGTAATGGCGAATTCGGGTGACGCGAAGGACGAGGCCGCACTAGCCGAATTGCTCACCTCGGACAACGTCGACACAAGGGGTTGCGCAGCGTATGCGCTTCGCTTCTTCAAGACTATCCGCCCGCAGACCTATGCGCAGTTGGCGGCCGCGGCGGGTAAGGAACCGGCGGAATCCACGCATCGCATCAACATGCTGAGCCCCTGGTACCTGCATGCGCCCGAAGCCGAGCGCCCGGCAATCCATGCAAAGTTGCTCGAATACGCCGAGCGAGGCACTAAAGACGATAAGCGCGAAATGTGCGCGGCCCTGGGCCGGGTACCGAACGCCGCCGACCTGCCCGTTCTGGTGCGTCTACTGGACGACCCCGACCTCGACGCGCGTTCCGGGGCTGCCGAGGCAGTACTCCGAGTTGAACGCGCGCTGAAGTAAGGGGAATGCTTCGCAAGAGCCACAGAGGGCTTCTTGGGACCCATGAGTGCCATGTCCGTCTTTGTCTTACTAGTCTTTGAGGTCCTTTTGGTCCTCTCCCCGAACCTTTTCCCTCCCCAAACGTAGTACGATAAGGAACTCCCGTGCGCCAGCGGGTATAGGATGGTCGTACGGAGGGGGTGCGAACCTGGAGTCCTTTTTGGTGTCTAAGGGCCGGGCGCAGTGCGCCCGGGCTTGGAAGCATTCGGTTGGCGTGTCTCAATCCATGGGAGGGCAGGTCATGAGACAGACGCTTTTGGTCGTGGTGTGCTTGGGCGCGGTGCTGGCGACGGCCGGGTGGGCCGCCGACCCCTCGGTGACCATTTACAACCAGAATTTCGCGGTGGTCCGGCAAGCCATCCCGCTTACGCTCGAAAAGGGCGTCAACAAGATCGCGTTTAACGATACAACGACCTTGCTCGAACCCGATTCCGTCATGCTGCGCGACCCCTCCGGGAAGTGGGCGCTGCAAATCCTGGAACAGAGTTTCCGCAACGACCCCGTGTCGCAGGAACTGCTCTTGTCTATCAACGAAGGTCAGACCATTCCTTTTCAGACAATGCTGAGCAACGGTACCAACTCAACAGTCTCCGGGAAGATCATCCGAAGCGGGTACATCCCCCAGATGATCAAGGCGCGGAACATGCAGCAACAGCAATACTATCCCCAGCAGAGCGGTGCCCAACCCGTGATTGAGGTCGATGGCAAGATTCGCTTTGGCCTGCCGGGGCAGCCCCTGTTTCCCAGCCTCGGCGACGGGACCATCCTGAAGCCCACGTTGTCGTGGGTGTTGGACAGCGCTCAAGCGGGAACACTGGAAGCCGAGTTGGGCTACGTCACCAGCGGCATGAGCTGGGAAGCCAGCTACAACGTAGTCGCCCCGCAATCGGGCGACACGGTCGATATCGTCGGCTGGATTACCATCGAAAACATGAGCGGGAAGGTGTTCGAGAACGCCCACATCAAGCTTATGGCGGGCAACGTCAGCAAGATCCAGCCCGGCGCGGAGATGAACCGCTACATGATGGCGGACATCAACAATCCTGCCGCGGGCGGTTATGGCGGGGGCCGTCCCGTGAGTGAGAAGGCCTTCGACGAATACCACCTCTACACCGTCGCGCGCCCCGCGACCCTGCGCGACCGCGAGACCAAGCAGATCGAATTCGTGCGTGCCAACGGAGTGACTTCGGAACGGTTCTATGTGTACGACGGGGCCAAGATCGACATGAACCAGTATCGCGGCTGGAATCCGCAGAACTTCCTGCAGCAGCAAGACTACGGCACGCAGATGAACACGCAGGTGTGGACCATGCGCGAACTGAAGAACACGGAGTCCAACAGCCTGGGCATGCCGCTGCCCGCGGGTCGCACCCGGTTCTATCAGCGCGACGAGGATGGGCAACTCGAATTCACCGGCGAGAACGTCATCACGCACACGCCGCGCGACGAGACGCTCCGGGTGTATACCGGCGACGCTTTCGACTTGGTGGGCGAGCGCAAACAGACCAGCTTCAAGATTGAAAACCAGGAGCGATGGGTCGATGAGTCCTTCGAGATCAAACTGCGCAACCGCAAGAAAGAAGACGCCGAGATTCGCGTCGTCGAGCACCTCTATCGGTGGCACACGGCGGAAGTGAAGGAGAGTTCCGACCCCTATAACAAGATGGACAGCCAGACGATCGAGTTCCGCGT
>JBAZRU010000284.1:0-8328 GCA_041662805.1 Candidatus Hydrogenedentales bacterium
GTTCGCATGGTTTCGATAAACTGTTCTTTGCGTTCGCGCCATGGAGGCTTGGGCTTGACGAATGCATCCGAGCACGCGAGCACGAGTTCAGCCACCTCGTCCCCGAACGTCTCGCGAAGATCCGCGGGCGTCTTCAGGCCATCGCCGTCTTCGACCGTGTCGTGAAGCAGGGCGGCGGCAATCTGCGCTTCCGACCCGCCGAACTCGCCGACGAGCGCGGCGACGGCCATCGCATGGGTAATGTAGGGAATCCGCGACCCTTTGCGAAACTGGTCGCGGTGAACAGCGTAGGCGAACTCGAAGGCGCAGACAATCGTTTCGCGGGACTTCATGCTGGTTCGCTTTCGGACCGAGTGATTTGTCCGAGAATCAATAGTGCGCTTGTTTTGGCCGGGCAACCTTGGCCGTGGGGAGTTCGATGAGGCGCCCGACGCGCTGGCAGAGATCGCTCATGCTGAACGGTTTTTTGAGATAATCGTCGAACCCGTAGTCGTTGAGCATGCTGGCCTCGTCGTCATCAATGTAGCCGGAAATCGCAAGTACGCGCGTGTTCTTGGTTTCCGGGCGGGACTTGACGCGCTCGCACACCATACGTCCGTCCATGTCCGAGAGGTGAATGTCGAGGATGACAACATGGGGGCTGTTCTCGACGACTTGGGTGCCTGCATCGAATCCCGTCGAAGCGGTGAAAATCTTGAAGTCTCCAACTTTGGAAAGGGCAGCCGGAATTACGTCAAGGTAATAGGGGTCATCATCGACCACCAGCACGCGGCGTTCGCTTTCTTCGAGTCGATCCAGGGGTATCCCGTGATTCAACATGAACTGCCGAAGGCTGTCGTAGGGAATGCGACGGTCTCCGCCGGGTCCCAAACGGTACCCTTCGATTTGACCCAGGTCAAACCAGCGCGACACGGTATCGGGCGACACGCCGCAAATGGCCGCCACCTCTCCGCTCGTAAAGACCTTGTTCTTTGCTTCTGCCATACCTTCACCTATCCGAATTCTCGTCGGAACCATAGCACCCAATGCCCGCCCGCGCCAAATAACCGCGAAAGATCCCGGCTGTCGGAATTGGCAATCGTGAACGTGCACCACGAAGTATGATGCTAGCAGCCCCGTGCAAGTGTGTCAAGAAATCAGGAACCGCGTCGGGAATGCGGGACAGCGGGAGGGGAAATAGCCGTATTCGGGTTGCAGGGCCGTCTGTTGGGTGGTGTGATTCCTGGGCACGCGTTTGATACGCTGGAGTCAACGTGCAAGAGGGGACGCCATGATAGCAGTAAGCCATCTTTTGTTTGCGATCGGTGTAGTCGTGGCAGGGGGGGCGCCGGTGGCTACGGTTACCGAGATTCCCGGGCAGGCGGAACTGGGTCATATCGAGATTCAGGGCGTCGAAGCTGGACCCTTTGATGACGAAATGTGGGACAAGCGGGCGCTGCATTTCTTGCCCGATGTCCGGATGCCACTGCTGGAACCGCGCCGGTCGGGGCCATTCCGAAACATCTATGCGCCATCGGTCGTGCAGACGCCGGAAGGGTGGTCGATATTCTACGGGGCGTGGGACGGTTCGGCGACGGGCAATGACGAAATCTACTGCACGCCTACCCAGGACTTTCTGGACTTTGGAGAGCGGCGGAAACTCATCGCGCATGGCGCGTTCGAGCACGTCTGCAACGTGAACGCGTTTCGCAATCCCGATGGCGGGTTCGAGATGATGTGCACGGCCTACCCGGACGCGAACGGCAAGAACAAGCCAGCCTATTTTTCGGGTCCGGACGGCCAGACGTGGAACGGCGCGCCCGCGCCGTACAGCGCGGTGCAGGGCGACGTGGTGGCCATGGAAGGATATCCCGACTACGCCCAGGCCGACATCAATGGGGTGAACGTGCTGTTTCGCGAGGGCGACACGTTGCGGCTGTACTTCAACGATTACAGCAACCGCGGATGGTTGTATACGGCCACGAGCAAAGACGGCAAGAATTACCAGCTCGAGAAGGGCGTGCTGGAGTCGGGGCATGCCGTGAACGATGTGAAGAAGTTCGTCAACCAGGAGGGCGCCTGGTACTTGATGGGGCTGCACATGAATACGAGTTCCATCTGGTACAGCCTGTCGCGAGACGGTCTCGATTGGTCCGAGGAGAGGCAGTTGTTCCGCAATCTTGGCCAGGAAGATCAGTACATCGTTGCCGTGGGATGGGTGTGCAAAGACGACCGGCTGTTGGGGGTGTTGTATGGGGCGGGGCCGGTGCCCGAGTTGAACCGCAATCGCATCTTCGCGCGGTGGCTGCAAAAGCGGGTCATGTTTGTGGCAAGCGACAAGACGCGGTTCAATGCGGAGCGGTCCATTGGGCCCGACCGGCAGTTGATTCGGCTGCGCGAGAACGCGGCACTGGACGGGCGGTTCGAGATCTATGGCGATGACGGCATGACCTTGATCGCGACCACGGAGCCGATGACCATCAAGCCGAATTGCGTCTATCGATTGACGCTACCTTCGGGAGATACCTCGCAATGACGCGCCGTAGCATGCTGCGCGGGATTCTGGCGCTGGCGACGTGCGCCGTGTCAGGCGCGTGCCGGTCCGCGGCTCCAGCGTCACAACCCGTGGACCACGAGATAGCCTTGGAGCCTCGGGCCGACGGTGGCTATTCGCTGAAAGGACCATACGAGTTTGCCGGGACGTTGACCTACGGCCCCGAAGGCTGGACGCTCGATGGGCTGTTTCGATTTCCGTCCGCCGGATACCATGTGGGCGCGGTGGATGTGACCGTGTTGAAGTCGTTGCCGGAGCAAGTCACCATCGCGATTCAGGTGTTTGGCCCTCCAAAAGACGCCATGACGGCGCAAGTGATAACGGAAGTCCCCGTCGTGAAGGTCATTTCCGTGAGCCGCGGGGCGAAGTTCGCCATGCGCGCGGTCGCGAATATATCTTGACCTTTGCTTCCGCGCGCCCTAATCTCGAATCCGGCAACAACCAAACGGTAGGGCAACATGTCGCTAAGAGACCTTTGCACGCAGTACAACATTTCTTTCAAGAAGCAGCTTGGCCAGAACCTTCTGCTTGACGAGAACATCAACCGGATCATGGTCGATGCCGCGCAGTTGGAGAAGACGGACGATGTCGTGGAGGTTGGCGCGGGACTGGGCGCACTGACGGAAGTCATTGCGCCAAAGGCGGGGCGCCTGCTTGCGGTGGAAATCGACCGCGCGTTTATGCCGTGCCTGGAAGACCGCTTCGGAGAGACGCCGAACATCCGGCTGTTTCGTGGCGACATCCTCAATCACAGCGTGCCGAAGTTGCTGGACGAATATCTGCCGGACGGCACGACCTACAAGATGATCTCGAATCTTCCTTACTACATCACGACCCCCGTCATTTTCCATTTCTGGGAATCGCCCGTGCCGTTCGAGCGGCTGGTTATTATGGTGCAGGAAGAAGTGGCGTTGCGGATGGCGTCCGCCGTCAACAGCAAGGAGTATGGCGTGTTGGCGCTGGCGGCGCGGCTCTATTCGGAAGTCGAGATTATTCATCGCGTTCCCCGAACGTGCTTCCGCCCGGAACCCAAAGTGGACAGTTGCATCGTGCGTCTTCGACGCCGGACGGCGCCGTTGCCCACGGGCGTGGATACACGGTTCATGACGAAGATCATTCGCGCGGCGTTTGCGCACCGCCGCAAAACGTTACGGAACTCGCTGACGAAGTCGGGCTCGTTCGGCGCGCCCGCGGAGGCCGTCCTGGAAGCGTTCGAGGAGACGGGCATCGATCCGGCGCGGCGTCCTCAGACCATGAGCTTGGAGGAGTTCGGCCGTTTGGCGCAGGCAATCAAGGAGCGGCTCCCACAGGGAAGCTGATGATGAGCGACGTATTTCGAGAAATACTGGACAGCCTGGGCAGCGGTGTTATCGCCGTGGACGACGAGGGCGTGGTGACTGCCGTGAATCCCGCGGCGCGCGCCCACCTGCGACTGTCGGAAACGGAATTGAAGCAGGGCGTCCGCATCGACGGGCTGCCGCACTTGGCCCCGCTGGCGGAGGTATGGAACGAAGTCCATGCCATGTGCAAACCGATCGCGCGCCGCGAAATCCTGCTGTCGCTCGGCGAGGAAACGAAGAAGCAAATCGGACTGTCCGTTTCCTTGGTTTCCGGGAACAAGCCGTTCAACGGCGCGGTGTTCTTGTTCACCGACATGACGGAACGGCGGCGCCAGGAACGGTCCGCGGAATTGAACCGGCAGTTGGCCGCGCTGGGGGAATTGACCGCGGGCGTAGTCCACGAATTGCGCAACCCCGTAAGCGTTATCAGCGGCATGGCCGAGTTGCTCATGCGCAAGACGGATCAGAACGACGACCGGCACGGGACGGCCAAAGTTATCTTCAACGAAGCGGCGGCGCTGGAGCGATCGATCTCGCAGTTCCTCGGATTTGCACGCCCCTTCGAGCTGCAGATGGCGACGTGTTCCGTCGACGACATTGTGCAACGGTCCGTGCAATTGTGCAGGCGGCGCGCGATGGGTAAGGACGTCAGCGTGGAGGCGGCGGTCGCACCCACGTTGCCCTTGGTTCGGGCGGACGTCTACCGCATGGCGCAGGCCTTGTCGAACGTGCTGAACAACGCCATCGAAGCCGCGCCGGAAGGCGGCTTTGCCATCATCGAAGCGTACCAACAAAACGACGACATCGTTTTCGAGATCGCGGACAACGGACCGGGGATCGCGCTGGGGTCCGGCGAGGATTTGTTTACACCGTTCTTCACGAAGAAGGAAGGCGGAACCGGACTCGGACTCAGCATCGCGCATCGAATCGTTACCGCGCACAAAGGCACCATCCAGCACACCAACCAGCGCGAGGGCGGCGCACGGTTCGTCGTTCGTATTCCCATCAAACCCGATGAGGCTACCGACGTGATCTTCTGACGGGCACGGACTAACACGGACCGGCACGGACGAACACGGACCAACCAACACGGATTGGCGAGGGACATTTCTGAGGGGCAGGGGGTCTCCTTGTTGTTTTGACGGTTCAAGGGGGGGTGAGAATTTTAGATTTTGGATTTTGGATTTTGGATTGGGGACCGAGGTGGTACGTGTCGTTCTGTCGATACAAGGGGGTGTCCCTGTGTTCCGTGACGGTTCAAGGGGGTGCGCGGGATCTTGGGGGAGCCGCTGGGAGGCTCGGAATTTGCGCATGGGCATGAGTAACGCCTTGGGGGCGTGGTGTTTAGGTGCGGTGCCGTCATCTTTCGTGGGGATTTCGAAGGCGGTCGCGTTGGCGAGGGTGGCTGCGGCGGTGATTTCCGGGAGGCAGGTGCCGCAGAGGGCGGTGGTAGACATTGTTGACGATTCCTTTGGTGAGGGTTGGCGTTGCGGTCCCAGAGGGATTGGGGTCTTGGCAATCAAGAAGACGGGCGCGGTCGGGCGGTCGTTCGGGATCAAATGCTCCTATATATAGGGGAAGTTTGTTGCACTGCCGGGGAGGTGTGAACATGCGAACGTGCGAAGAGGAGACCTAATACGGTCGAGGGGTGGCGCGATCGGGAGACCATGCCACAGCGCGAGCCTGCCCGCAACACGCGAGCAGGCGTCGCGCCTGCCGATCAACGAAATGGGTTCTGGTTTTTGATAGTAGGTCCCGTTGAGTACCGGTTCTATGCTACCCGAACTTCGCGTCTCCAGCGCGATCATTGCGCACTGCCTCTGCAGTGCCAAGCCGTGACACGAAGGTTAGAATGACCCGCACTACTTCGTTCGGCTACTGCATTACGAATCCCCGCCATTGAATTCTCCGGCAAGCTTGTGCACGCTGTAGCCTCGAACTCGTTATCAACCAACATCCACAAGGGAATCCGCCATCATGCGCCTGCCATCCGGGACGACCCTTCTCTCGGCCACCTTCGTCTTCCTGCCTTGTTTTTCGTCTGCCCTGGCGCAGGTGAGCCTCGTGCGAGACGGGGAACCCTGCGCGGCCATCGTTATTGCCGACTCCGCCACGGAAACCACCCGCTACGCCGCTTCCGAGCTCGTGTGGCACGTGGAGAAGGCCACCGGCGCCACCTTGCCCGTCGTGCCTGAATCCCAGGCATCGGAGACACCCCACACCCGCGTCTACCTCGGCGATACGGAGACCGGGCGGCGCTTCGGCATCGATACCGAGCGGCTTCCCCGCGAGGCCTTCGTCATGCGCGCTATCGGGAATGACCTCTTCATCGCCGGGCATGAAGGTGAAGGCGACCCGCTCAGCGAACAGAATCCCCATGTCGGGACCCTCTTCGGGGTCTACGAGCTTGTCGAGCGCGCGCTTGGCGCGCGGTGGCTCTGGCCTGGTGAACTCGGGACCTACGTGCCGCGGACCGACACGGTGGAGCTATGGGCGGCCAACGAGACCACCGCGCCGGCCCTGACCTTTCGCGCCCTGTACCTCTCGCACATCGGCGGGATCATCCACGGTGGTACCGTCTCCGAGGAAGACGCCCGCCTCGGGTTCAGCCCGGAAGTTGCCCGGGACTACGGCCGGGCCCTGCAGACCCTGTTGCGGCGGCACCGCATGGGCGGGCTGGATGCGAAGCCGCCCTCCGGCCATCTTTTCTACGGCTGGTGGGAGCGCTACGGGAAGGAGCACCCCGAATGGTTCGCCTTACGCGAGGACGGCACCCGCGGCCACCCCGATCCCGCCTACGCCAATACGCCCATGTGCGAATCCAACGAGGAACTGCAGGATTTCGTTATCCAACAGTGGGATGGCGAGAGCACCATTCTGCTTGGGCCGGTCGATCGTCCCGGACGCTGCACCTGCGCGAACTGCCGCGCCTGGGATGGCCCCCAGCCGGCGTCGCCGCCCTGGTTTGCCGCATACCACTATGGGGCGGACCCGCGCTCGGAGGGCCTCTTCGGCGGCGCGACGTCCGACCGCATGGCCCGATTCTGGAAGGTAATTCAAGAAAAGGCTGCGAAGCGCAACCCAAACGCCACTGTTTCCGTTTCCTTCATCTATGAAAATGAATTTCCCGCGCCGCTGACGGACGTGAAGCTCGGCAAGAACTTCTACGGTGAATTCGTGCAATGGCAGGATCCGCATCTACGCTATTTCCCCATGCCTGAGGAGGCCCGCGCATGGATCCGCGAGCAATGGCTCGGCTGGCGCGCCACAGGCATTCGCATGGCCTACCGGCCCAACTACCTGCACGACGGCTACCTCATGCCCCACTTCGAGACCGTCCAGTCGGGGGAGTTCTTCAAATTCGCCGTGGAGCACGGCATGGAAGGAGCCCATTTCGATTCCCTCACCGGGCAGTGGGCCTCCCAAGGCCTACGCCTCTACATGCACCTGCGGCTCATGGCCAAGCCGGACTTGGCGCTCGACGCCATCCGCCAGGAATACCTCGAAGCCTTCGGCCCCGCCGCGGACGCCATGGATCGCTATTTCGCCTACTGGGAAGAATATGCAACGGAGAACACCCAGGCGTTCATCGATTGCTATCTCGATGTTGGCCGCCGCTACGCGAGTTATCTCCTCAAGGCCCACGAAGTGTTTCCGCCGGAGGTCTTCGTCCCCGCCGAGGCCCTGCTCGAAGAGGCCCTGAACGCAACGCGGGACCTGCCCGATACCCAGTTCGTTGGCCGCGTGCGCTTCGTGGCGCTCGGCCTCCAGCACGCCCGGCTCGCGGTGCGTCTTGCCGCAGCCTACGACGGGGAGAAGGTGCTGCCAGAAGACCGGCTTGAGGAGGGAAAAGCCGCGCTGGAAGCCTTGGTGGCCTTCCGCAAGGCCAACGAGCGCACCTTCTTCTCCGACCTCCTTCACGCAACCGCCTACTGGGAACGCCCCACCGTCAACGTGGACGAACTGGCGCAGTTGCTCGCCACCAAGTAGCAAGCGCGCACAACGACATCCACCCCTTGGAGATGCCTTGGTCTGATTCGCCTTCACGGGGTCAGGGGATGGGTCCGTCACAGCAGGCGTCTCGGCTGTGACCGGCTGCGAAGCAACCAGCAATTGAACGGTCGCAGCCCAGGATCTTCATGCCAAGCATCTTGGATTTGCTCACTCCCAGGCCCCGCGCCAAGCGTCCGCACTTCCGCGTGCAACCCCCAAGTCCATTCGTGCCATCAACATCTCAAGCGCTTGCCCCGCAACGGCTTGCTGCGGCCGAACTGCTTGCATTGGGAAAGCCGGGAACTATCGTTTGTCGCGATTTTTCAAGCTGGCATACCCAGGACATCCCCCATAATTTGATGGTCTACTTGGGTAAGTGATTCTCATTCGGGAGCTTAGGTAAGTGGAGAAGTGTACCGCGAGATTTTTGGGGGATCATTTAAGGAATTGATGCGGGCTCCC
>JBAZRU010000285.1:0-8313 GCA_041662805.1 Candidatus Hydrogenedentales bacterium
TAAAGGCCGTCGTAAGCGTTGGCGGCCCGACAGATTTGTCGCAGTGTCCAAGTCTGACAGGCCACATTCGGCTTATGCTGGGAACAGACTCCCCCGAGGCCATCCGAGCCGCCAGTCCGGTCGAAGCACTGCTGCCAACCTCTTCTCCGCATTTGGTACTGATACAGGGGACAGAGGACTTTCTTGTTCCCGTGGAAACGCAAGCCTATGCATTTCCAACAATACGCGGAGGGGACTGCAACGCCGTTCTGGATGTCTACCGCCTAGGCGGCGCAGACCACGTCATCGCCAACGACATGGAAAAACTGATGCACATTATCTTAGGCGTTGTGCAATAGTCCCTGAAGCGGCAAATCCTCCAGCAGAGAACACCCCCACATGGCGGACCGAGGGCTATACTAGCAAGGCTCAAAATCTTCCGCATTATTTGATCATTTGGAAGGGAAGAAAGGAATGGTAGCCCGTGGGGGAGAAACTGACAAGGCAATATCTATGGGGCTTTGCGGCGGGCTCTTGGCTTGGGTGACACTCGTTCAGTGGTTTTCGGGGTGGTGTCGGGTTGCATGGCAGAATTGAGCGATTGGCATAGGCGCGTGCTCCATTGGGCCATGCTTGCGAGGTCCACGTCGACGTAGAATTCGAGTGTCATGGTCACGTCTTCGTGTCCCATGAGTTCCTTGAGAATCGACGGCGGGCATCCACTGATCGCCTGTAGCGAGCCGAATGTCTTGCGCAGGTCGCGCGGGGAGACGTTGACGCCGCCGAAACGTGTTGAGCAGAAGTACTCGAGGTGCTTCTTGTACTTGTGGTAGCCCCATGGTTCTCCAGACTCGTCGAGGAATACGTGATCGTCCGGCGCTGGCGTTCTGCCATCCACGCCCATGGAGAGTATCTCTTGAAGCATGGGGTTCATGGGGTACAAAAGACGTTTGGACGTCTTTAGCTGCTCGCGGTCGATGCAGCCGGACTCGAGTACCTCTTTAACCCGGAAATCGAGCACGTCGCTGATGCGCCAGCCGGAGTGTGCCGTCCACGCCGTGGCCAAGTAGAGCTGCGATTTGTAGTCGCGGAGCTTCGTGAGGAAGTCGGCAAGCTCGGGCAAAGACAGCGCGCGGAATCGGCTCGACTTGTTCTTGCCCGGTATCCTCCACGATATCTTGGGGAGGTCCTCTATCTCCCCCGCTTCGTGGCACTCTTCAAGGAAGTGGCGCAGCGCGAGCAGCTCATCACGCCTGGCTACCCGGGTGTCTCCGCTTGGCCTGAACTTCGAGAGCCATATTTGCCACTCTTCGATCACCTTGGTGCCGAGTTGTTGGGCCCGGCCGATGTTGCGCTGTCCGCAGAACGTTTGGAAGTCCCTCAACACGCGGCTGTAGTGAAGGATAGTCTTCTCCGCCCGGCCAAGGTAGGGAAGGTGGGTCTCCGTGTACCAGGCGACAAGGTCTGAGAGGCGCGGGCCCGCTGTCTGGGCACCTTTGGGCACCAGGCGAGCTTGGTCGACGTCGCGGGCGTGTTGCTCGATCAATCCGGGGAGGATATCCCGCTTCCAGATTCGGAAGGCGACCGTCGCCTCTTCTTCGGTGTGAACCTTCAGGCTGTAGGCCGCCCGGGTCTTGGTATCTGGCCACCAGACGCGAGCGTAAAAGGTCGCCTGCTTCCGGTGTGCTGATTTTGCGTCGGGGCGCTGCAGGAACAGATTGACAGACGGCTCCACGGCGGGGATAGCGGGCTTGCGTGACTTCAATGACTCAATCCCATGACTTGTGACCATCCGCGGCTCAGGCTGTCATCCTGGGCGGCGTACAGGCCTATCCAGAACTCGGGAGAGTAGCCGAAAAGGCCGGTCAAGCGCCATGCGGCATCGAGCGAGATGTTTTCGAGCAGCTCCTCAAGGTACGGACGGGGCATGTCGTTGGCCGTGCACCATTCATCGACGGTCCAGCCGTGGTCCTGCAGGATGCGGTAGACGAGGAAGCGCGGGGGCAATCCTGCCGGCAACTCGGTTTCGGGGATTGATGTCTTACGAATACTCGCGGGCATGCGTGGGGGCACGGGGACCGGCTTGGGCGGCTCGGGGATGGATTCGAGGCCGGTGCCGAGAAATTCGTCGATGATTTGCTGGCGGGGCGGGCAGTCCGGAATGGACTCGATTCGCCCGGGGGCCTTCATGATTCGGTGGGAGTCGAGCCAACGCTCCAGGTCGAGCAGGAATTCCCTGTGCGCACAACGAAGGGTGCGACCGAAATAGACCAGCTCAGCGCGCGAGATGCTTAGGTCTCGGGATATCCGGGAGAGCATGTCTCCCCGTTGCGCGATCGCGCGGACTACTCGGCGGACAAGCAGCTCGCGCCACTCACGGGCGGCCGTCAAGTCCGATGCACGCTCGTTGCCCTGGGCGGTTCGTCTGGTCTCGACAATCTGAAGTTCGGTCCGGCGCCGATCCTCTGCGGTGCGCGCCTTGGCGAGACGGTCATCACGAGTCAGACGGGTATTCCATCGCTCGATGGCCGCGCGGCGTAGGGTGGCTTCTTCCGGGAAGAATCCAGCGCTGTCGACTTGGGCGTGACATGATTGGCAGCGGACACGGAAGCCGACAAGGCGGCCGTCTGAGTGGACAGGCAGGATTGCGAGGTCATTGCTGGCGCAGAAGGGGCATGGGCGAAGACCGCTATCCAGTATACTCGCAGTCATCTCAGTGTTTTTCCGCCCCCTCAAAACGCTTCCAAATCGGACAGTCGCTCCAATTCTTTGGGAACCCCATCCAGTCCAGCGGGACATCCGGATAGTCGGCCAAGAGCTGATCGAATCTGGAAGGCCATTTCGATTGAGGGGCGACCAGATTCAGAACGTACTTCAGAACGATGACTACCGCAAACAGCCTTCTTTGTGAATTAAGCACGTACACGGGTGTATTCCAGTCAAGATGCGTGTGTCCTCGTGGGACCAAAGGAGAGATAGCAAGTTCACGGTTCCAAAGCCGCGCGTGATGCGCGCAGAGATTGCGGACGTAGTTCAATGTCATAAGCCACGATGACAGCACCTTGGACGGTACGCGATATTCGGCAGCCATGTCAGCCTGAACGTGTTTTTCAAGTCCTCGGTAAATTGTGAAAAGGGTGCCAATTGAAAGTAGCTCACACGCCATCCATATTGGCAAGTCATGTTCCTCGGCGTACTTTTCGCGAAAGTGCTTGACGAACGTCTCTTTGCTTTGAGATTCCTCGCTTCGGATCTTCTCGAGGAGCTTGTCGTGGTCAGACGGATGCAGCCCGGGGAGATTCTTCGGGTCGACGTAGCCGAAGGCACCGAATTTCATGGCTATCGCGTTGGTCATACGCGTTCGAATGGAAACCTCAAATCGCTCGATCGCATCGATGACGAGAAGACGCAACCTTCGATCAAAGGTGTAGAATCGCCAGATTCTCTCGAATGTTGTGTTGGCCTTCAGTGCATCAGAGGAATTCTGCCTGAATGGATACCAGTAGGCGCTAAGGCGGTAGTAGTTCACGTCATGTAGGCGACTTACTAGAAGATCGCGATCTGCAATTATGCCCCGCGCTAACAGGCGGTCTGCCTGTTCGTCAAAGGAGAGGGGCTTCTTATCGTACTTCATGTACTACCCGCCCAAAAAAAGACCCGCCACATTTTGGCATGCTCACGAATGAGCCTAGGCCTGGCGGGTTTGCTGGCAAGAATGTACCACCTGGGCGTCATTATTGCAAGCAAAAACGAAAGCAAAATTGATAGCAATATTGATAGTAGTTTCTGCATGTAGAGTAAAGCTCACTCAAGTTGACAGTCTCGGTAATCTTTAGCGCCTCCACAAGTATATACGATATAACAACTTAGCAATCTGGAATACCGCATCATACAAATCTCGAACTGATTTCTCACACCAATTCGTGGTTGGCCAAACCGACCCAACCGTCTGCATGCGACACTGCTCTGGAACTTGAGGCACGCGAATTGGATCATGGCAAAGGCGCTGTCAGTTCACCTTCGCCGCCAATCGGCCGGAAGACAAGTTGTCCTGAGTTGATTGCAAGCGGAACCTCAAACGTGAGCCATCCGCGGGAAAGCTGGCCCGGTCCGAGGTCTCGCAATGGCAATCTAGGCTCGGCACCGAACGATTCGCCCCCGAACTCAGTACCGTCGTCTTGGCGAACAGAAAAGCACAAGGAGTTGAGATGAATTTGCCCTTTTCCGCCATTGCTTATACTCAAATCCAAAGCCACGAACATGTGGCCCGCTTTTGGCTCTGAGAACCTATCTCCCTCCCAGCGGTCCATGGCAATCACCTTCATTGTGATGCCCTTGAGGTCGTCTTTGCGCTGCTCCTGAGCCTTCTGGACGTTCTTAGCCATCTCGATCACAGGGATAGTCTCTTCGGGGAGTTTGATGACGACGCTCTTGATTCCAGCCTTCATGCCGGCGTGATAGGCCACTGGAACCGAGAAGAGGCAGAGAATCGCGAATATGGCAAGCACGACTTTCGAGGTATCCACCCTCTACCCTTTCCTCGTCTTCTTCGTGGCCTCTGCGTCGGCCTGGGTTGTCTTGAGTTGCTCGACCTTGCGTTTCAGCTTTTCGATCAAGCCCGCCTGCTCTGAGTCGGGGATGTCGTCTTTCATGACGAAGAACAGGGCCTCCTGATACTGGTCGAGGGCTTTCTTTAAGTTGCCTTTGAACTCGGCCTTTTCGCCGTCGTCGATCATCGCTTTGAACTGAAGATGGTGCGCGTACGCTTTGAGTTGAGCGGCGGCCTTTTCGAGGACTTGGTGTCTCCCGGTTTCTTGAGAAAGCTCGCGAAGCTCCAAGATGCCCTTATTCACGGCGCCCACCTTGCCTGCCGTTGTAGTCGCAAGCTGGGCTTTCGCGCGGGCCTCCTCGTATACATCCTTTATTCCCTCGCTGATGATGGTCTCGCGAGCTTGGTCGTGCATGCGCTTCATCTCGCTGAGAGGCTTCGCGAGAGGCTGAATGCCTTTGGCCTCGAACTTTTCGAGTTCCGCTATGTTGTCAGCGACATGCTTGAGGCGGGCCAGTCCTGTCTTCCACTTCTTTGCCTCGAAGACGATTTCGAACGCCATATTGAGACGTTCTGACGCCATTTGCAGTTCTGGAAGTAGCACATTGTGGCATGATGTACAAAGTCCCATTGGAGTAACTGGATTGAGCCAGCCACCTTTACCACACCATTTACAGACAGCCACGCTCGCCCCTCCCTGAGTACACACGACTAGAAAGCTTCACTTGCGCTCAATACGGCCATCACCGGCTCAACACAAGTCTCTTTTGCGCTTCGAATTCCTCGCGGGTTAGGATCCCCTTACTTAGGAGTGCTGCAAGCTTCTCCAACTCGTCGGCGACAGAATGGGGCTGCCGTGGTTGTGTGTTTGCCTGTGGATTTAGGAGTGCCTGCCTGCGGCGATCAATTTCAGTCTTTAGAGCTTCAAATGCTGGCTGTTGTGCCGCGGAGAACAACACCGTATTTTCATCCTGAGCAGCGGCAAGAACCCCTCCGCGCGACTCTGTTCCTCCAAGAAACGCGAACTGGATGTAGCCATTGAGCAATCCCGCTCTCTTCATTTGGATTGAGGATATTTGAGAGATGAGGATTTCCTTGTCCCCCTTGATCCCATGAGTAAGGATTGTCATTATCCCTATTCTGCGCAAGATCAGGCTATTACCATTCAATACCAGTTCCCCGTCAATTCCTCTAGCTGACGTCGTCGCAATACTTGCTCTGGTAGATTGGTCGCCTGTTAGAGATGCCAAGTCAGTGAGTTCTTGCTGTGACGCACTTCGTGGAATATCTGTCGGTGCCTCATAGTGCCTGGGTTTGGGCGCGTCCGCATCGACGGACGTAGATACATCCCCGGCGATTGGAGCAACTAGGATGGTAATTCTGCCCTTGCATCGCAGGCAGGTTCCGCTCTGCCCTAGGTACTCCTCGGGAACCTGCAGAACGTGGTTGCAGTGCGGACACGTGAATTGAATCGGCACCGCACCCCTCCCCGGTTATCCGAAGCCGTCCAACTCCTTACCCTTGGACTTCGGATTTGCGTCCACGTTTGGCTTGGCGCGCTCGCTTCGCATTTGGCGCACCTGCATCACGGCCATCAGCTTGGATTTCAGATTCAGCACCGCATTGTCTATGGCGTCAAGTTCCTCGGCGGCGGTCTCCAGATCGCTTTTCACGTCGCGAACATGCGTTGCAAGCTCAAGGAAGCCGTTCATGAGCTCCGTTTCGCCGAGTGTCTTTGCCTCAAGAACCCCATCCATTATGTCGTCGGTGCTGAGGTTAAAGCTCAAACGCCGCAAGCCTGAATCAGACGCGCGCGCCCCCGCTATCGCAATTCTTGGGATTGAATTCCCTAAGTCTGTTCCGGAGTCACGTAGAACCTGACCGCTCTCGGCAATACTCGACGCACTATCCGAACTGCGCGAGTATACGTTCTCGACCAGCCAGTTGTCTAGTGCCTGAACATAGCGACTATTCGGGCTTCCCCGCCGCAGGATGTTAGCGAGATTGACTCCGTCCGTTCCAATGGCGCGCGCGATTGCCGCCTTGGTTTCGCCAAGGCTTACAGCCTTTTCAACGCCGTCGCGTCTTTCCTGCCATGTAAGCTCTTTCATATCACAAGAATCGTATCCGACACAGCAAGGCAAGTCAATACACCTCAACACCTTACGCAACAAAATCTATTCATTTGAGCTTCATGTATATACAAAAGAAGAGAATAGCTTGACATTTAGCGTTCATATGTATATACTCTTGAATAGGACAAGGGAGTTGAACCGATGGATAAACAAGAGAATCTGCCTGAGACCTCCAAGAGGTTGCGCGAGCTTCGCTCCGCAAAGGAAAAGACGGTCTTGGAAGCGGCGCTTGAAATGGGAATCAGCCGTGCAAGCTTGAGCAACGCAGAAAACGGACTGCGGCTCTCGCCCACTTTGGCTCACATCCTGGCGGCTTACTACGAAGTCGAAGTCAGTGAGTTCTGGACTGCACCCACCCTTCCGATTCACGAACAGCAAACCGTCGTCAACGCGAGGTAGGCTAGTCATGGCTGTTGGGGCGCACAGACAGAACATTGGCGAGCTTCGTGAATACGGCACGCGCATCCTCGAGTTGGGTGTGCAGGGACATGATTTCGTCGAGGAGGTCGGCGAGCCTTCGAATAGGACCTTCGTCTCCGGCGTTGGCCGCCTCTACGGCAAGTTCGAGGACTTGCATGAATTGTGCGACGGTAATAGGCGGGCCGCTGTAGTCGAGCAGATCAATGTCGTGCCGATAGCGCGCGAGGTATTGAGAGAATCTGTTCCCGCCTACAATCGTGTTCGCCGCGTCGATCACGTCCTTCCAGTTGGACGCCTCGGTCGTTTCCTTGCTGGCGTAGACGGGTGGCCAAAGGCCTACGGCTTCAAGCCACTTCTGCGCGTTGTCGAGCTTGTCATCCGACCAACGTCGACCTGCAAGAAACTCGCTGAGGCGGCTGGCCTGTTCGCCCATGGCCTCTGCGATTTCCTTCTTCTTCATCTTGGACGTCGCAAGAAGGATGGCGTTTCGTATGAGTTCTGCTCTGCCTGTAGCGCTATTCATAACGTAAAGCCTAACACTAAACCAGTTGAATCGCAAGCATTTACGCAAATAATTGCGCTCTGCGTCGATATTGCGTAATTTTTTACTTGACATCGAGGCCTAAATGCCAGATAATAACGTCAGAAATTACGGAGGATTCGAGGTGGCCAAGTCGATGAGAGAGACGGTTCAGCCGATGAGGCTTTACACGCCTCGGGAAGCGTCCGCGATTCTCGGGCTTCCTTCCGAGATGATCAGGCAACTGATTCGAGGCCGCTATCTCAAGGCGAAACGTATCCATCCTAACGCCCATGCTCGAATTCCGGGTCACGTGCTGATTGCTTTCGTGAGCAAGCTCGAACAGGAGACCGTCGATGAACAAGCCGTCTGCTGAACGCATCCAGAGAACTCTCGATTGGTTGCGGGAGAATGATCTCCTGAACCCACGCAAGCCGTCTTCGTCGACGCCGACGCCCTCTCCGGAGAACGATGCAGACGAGCAGCCAGAGAACGTCATCACGATCGAGCAGGGCCGTACCCGCGTGGAGATGGCTCGTGTTCGGAGAGCGTATCGCCCAGCGCCCCGTAGACCTCATGGCGGCGGGATGTGCCTGGCCATTCGAGTGGCGGGCTAACTGATGCCCACCGAAACCAAACAGAAGCCCACCAAACCCCGCGTGACCATCGACCAGCTTCGAGGGCGCGAGGTGTGGACGCCGGGACAGTGG
>JBAZRU010000286.1:0-8310 GCA_041662805.1 Candidatus Hydrogenedentales bacterium
GGAACTGCTCGACCGCGAGAAGGCACGAATGCCTCGCGGTATCGAAATTGCGACACTGTGGGACGAATCCGATTTTGTCCGCGACATGGTGCGCGAGCTCGAGAACAGCATGCTGAGCGGCTTGATTCTTGTCGTGATAATCATCTTCATGTTTCTGGGAATCGTGAACTCGATCTTTGTCGCACTCGCGATTCCCATCTCGATGCTCATTACGTTTGCGGTTCTCTACATGTCCGGCATCACCATGAACATGGTCGTTCTGTTCAGTCTTACCCTTGCTTTGGGCATGCTGGTGGACAACGGCATCGTGATCGTCGAGAACATCCATCGGCACATGCAGTTGGGATATTCACGAGTCGAAGCCGCGAAGATGGGCGCGGCGGAGGTTGCCTGGCCGATCATCGGATCGACCATCACCACGGTTGTCGCATTTGCGCCCATGTTCTTCTGGCCCGGCATTTGGGGTGAATTCATGGTGTACCTTCCCATCACCGTGATCGTCGCCTTGCTAGGGTCCTTGTTCGTCGGCATGATCGTGAACCCCGCGCTGGCCGGCAATCTGATGTATACGCGAGAAGCGGTCAAACACGAGGGCAAAATCAAGCGGCATCCGCTTCTGAAAGGATATCGCGCCTTTTTGCGCCTCTCGCTCGAATACCGGGCCGTAACCATGACCATCGCGGTAACGGCGCTCCTGGCTATATCCTTCGAGTTCTTCTCAACGGCCAAACTTGAATTCACGCCCACGGTCGAGCCCCCCCAGGCCAACATCGACATTGAGTGCCCCGAGGGCACCAACCTCGCCACTTCCGATCAGTTTGTCGTTCAGATCGAGAAGACTCTCATGCCCTATCTTGAGCGCGGTGAACTCGAACACATTATCGCCAATGTGGGATCGCAAGGGGCAAGCTTGACCGGTCAAAGGCGCGCCAACACGACGCACCTCAGCCGTGTCACCATGGATTTTCCCAAGCTTGCGGAATGCAAAGTCATGCCAAGCGAGATCATCGAGGACGTTCGCGGACAGCTTGAAGGAATCACCGGCGCGACGGTCCGCATCGAGCAAATGGACATGGGCCCGCCAACGGGGCCGCCGATCAACATCGAGATCAGCGGATCCGATTTCGAGACGCTGGCCTCGCTCGCGAAGGACATACGAAGCGAGATCAAGGACGTCCCCGGACTCGTGGACTTGCGCGACGATTACAACCGGGGCAAGCCCGAAGTCCGCGTGATTGTTGACCGTCAGCAAGCATGGGGCGCGGGCCTTAACACCGCCTTCATCGGCATCACCGTTCAGGCTGCAATCGAAGGACGCAAGGCGGGCGACTACCGCGAGGGCGACGAAGAGTATGACGTGGTCGTGCGGTTCCCCGCCTCGTTCCGCGAGGACATTTCGAACATCGGTTCGATGAACCTCATCAATCTCCGGGGCGAGGCAGTGCCGTTCTCGAGCGTCGCCAAGATCGAGCAAGGCGCGGGATTGGGAAGCGTCAAGCGCATCGACCGCAAGCGCACAGTAACGGTCTCCGCCGAGGTCGATGGCAATAAGAGTTCCCCCGAGGTGCTTGGCGACGTGAGAAAGACGCTTGAGAGTTTCAATCTTCCCGCCGGTTACACAATCAGCTATACGGGCGAAAACGAAGACTCGGAAGAGACGGAGGCCTTCTTGGGGCGGGCATTCATAGCGGCGCTTCTTCTGATTGCCCTTGTTCTCGTCGCACAGTTCAACTCTGTCTTGCAGCCCATCATTATTATGTCCTCGGTGATTCTCTCTCTGGCGGGCGTATTTCTTGGGTTGTACATCCACAACATGCCGTTTGGCATTCTCATGACCGGCATAGGCTGCATCAGCCTAGCTGGTGTGGTCGTCAACAACGCGATCGTGCTCCTCGACTTCATCAATGAGCTGCGCGCTCGCGGCGTGCCCCTGTATGACGCCGTGGTCGAGGCGGGCACGACCCGCTTCCGCCCCGTCATGCTCACGGCAATCACCACCGTGCTTGGCCTGATTCCCATGGCTACGGGTGTGAGTTTCGATTTCTTCACGTGGAAGTGGACCTCCGGCGGCGAGTCCAGTCAGTGGTGGGGATCGATGGCGATTGCCGTAATCTACGGTTTGAGTTTTGCCACCCTCCTGACCCTTGTTGTCGTGCCTACGCTGTACACCTTGGTGATCGATTTCGGGGAGTTCCTTGCCCGCCTGTTCACGCGCAGGGCTGTCCCTAACGATCAAGCTCTGGTAAAATAGCGACGACGCTCCAAGGGAGCAAAACGATGCACGCCTCCATCTGTTACGCGAGCGCTCGGACCACGCGATGAAGCGTGCCGTCCTCCGTCCAAATTCTTACCTGACGCCATCGCTTCTTCTGCTTGGCGCGATTCTCATGGCGATTGGCTCCGTTGTCGCATACAGGGCATGGCAAAGACACTTCAATGGTTTCTTTCCGGTTGCCCTCGGTCACGAGGAGCGCCACGCCGTGCGATGGAGAACGGACGTTATCCCGCCGCACGTTGTCGACCATATCGGATTCTGCCTGACGAAGGACGATGTTCTCGCACTGAACTCCAGTATTGACAGACGTATTTCCAACGCGAATTGCTATGACGTGGCGGAACTCCCCTTTCGCGTTGGCTTGACCAAGGCAACGCTGGTGGAACAGCCCGAAGTCAAGGGGCGGCTGAGTGTGACCTATCGAAATTTCTTGCGCGATTACGACGCAGAGCCGGGAACGAAGATCCGGGTTGGCCAAGTTGAGGGGGAAATACTGGAAATCCGGCCGTGGGCTGGTCTGGTTGTGGCCCCCGGAGGACCTGCCATGGCGCGCCTCTCCTGGTCGGATCCAGCGGGTGAATGGAAGTCCGGGATTGTGTTGTCGGACGACACCTGGCAGGCGCTCGATGCACAGACGGCAGTGTATTTTGCATGGCGCTCCTCGGCGGCTGAAGCAGTGGCGTCCGCTCAGGCGGGGGAGACGCAGTTGCCCCAGGCGCGTTGGGGCGTTGTGGATGGACAGGAAGTCAGTTGGATTGGCTCATTGTTGCCGGGGTCCGGGCTGGAGTTGAGCGATGGCACGACGGTCACACTCCTGGAAGCGCCAGAAGAGCAAGCCGGCAGTGCGACGTCTATTCAGGTTGAGATTGTGCACGACGGCAAGACTGAGCGCCGTGCCGTTTCAGCGGATGAAGCCGACCCCTTGATTCGGTTTGAAGACCCCGCGAGCCATCCGCGGCTCTTTGTGGTCTATGGTTGGGCGGATAACCGTGCAGAAGCGCGCTATCTTGAGCGGGGTTTACCCCATACTACCGCCGCGCTCGACGGGGGCTTCGACTGGCGTCCCGCGCCGAACGGTCCCGCCTTGCGTCTCGATCAGGTCATGCAAGCCGCGGCGTATGCCGAACCCGGCATGTCGTCTTCATACGAGGCAGTCGTGCGAGTCGCGGAGCGGACACTCTCGGTGCGCGAAAAGGAGCGCTACTACTTAGGGGAAGCGTGCGTGGAGTTTGAGGCGGATGTCACTCCTCCTGTCCACGACTACGCCCTTACCATCATCCGCGAGGGGTTCCGTGAGGCGGTGGCCGTGCGCTCAGGTGAGATTTTGTCGCGTAACGGTTGGAAATTGGTCCTTCCAAAATCCCGCTACGATACGCAGAAGGATGTAAAGATCGAGGTTTCCGATGAACGCGCCATGTACTTGCTGTACGGCGGTTTGGCGTTGTTTACAATCGGCGGCGTCACAATGACAGTTGCCGGGCCGCTCGCGCGCGCCTTGCGCCGCCGCCCATGCGGCGACGGTTGAATTCCATCCGGGGTTTCCAATTCTCTATACTGGCCGAAGTGTTCCGTAGTTGGTGTCATTCATTTGCGATTTGGAAGCCATACACATGACAGAGAATCCCCAGGATTCCGTTGACCATCCAGCAGCCGAGATGCCCACCGAGCAGCCGCCGCCAGCGCCGGCCGACGAGACACGCGCGCCTTCGGCGGACGAGGAATTGACCGGCGAGCCCGAACTCGATAAACGCCTCTCCGAGCCGGTCCTGAAAGGGACCGTGGGCATCGAATCGGCGCAGGTCTGGATGAGCGCATTCTTGATCGTCATCGCAGGAGTCATCGCGTACTCGAACGCGTTGCGTTCCCCGTTCAATGTCGAAGACCAGCGAGTACTCGTCGACAACGAGCCGCTCCATTCCGTAACGCATTTTCCGCAAGCAGTCCAAGCCCAACCGGATTCGCCGCTGGCCGTTTTGTCTTACGCAAAGATCTGGTATGTCGCGCCCAACAGTCCTGCCGCCCAAAGGGCAGTCAACATTGCCCTTCACATACTGAACGCCGTGCTCCTTTACTTGCTGAGTCGACGGCTGCTGCGCCGCAAAGCGCCCGAGCCTGTCGCGATGTTGGCAGGCTTGTTTCTCGTGCTGCACCCCGCTGCAACCGAAAGCGTGAACTATGTTGTGGGGCGCGCGGGGTTACTCGTCGCGTTTTTTGCGCTTGCCAGCATTCTTCTCTTCCTGCGATCCGTCGATAATCCCGATCGCATTTCCGCCGGCCCGCTTGGAATTGCCGCCATCGCCTTGGCGCTGGCTTGGGCCTCGGGCTACGCGGCAGCGCTCGTTCCCCTGGTGATCCTGTTGGTCGATCTCTCTCTGCATGGACGCGCCGTGTTTCGCCGGTTGCCCACGCACGGACTCATTTGGGGCGTCATGGCGGTCCTTGTGATCGTCACCCTTTGGGGCCGCCTTCCGTCTTCGGTACTCCCCGACAGCGGTGTTCCAACCGGCAACGCGGCTCGCGCCTCTGTTATCGTCGAGGGCCTGCTGCTGGCTGTGAACCCGACCGCGCTCACCGTCGATCACGATATACCTCCTGTGCTCGATACCGCCACGAGCGATGCAAGGCGCATCAGGACTACGCTTGTCGCTTCGTACCTGGCCGTCCTTGGGTTCATCGGGTTGGTGCTGCTGGCGCGCCGCGTGGCGTCTGGGATCGGATTGATTTGGGTCGCAGCAGCCCTGATGATTTGTGCGGCACAAACGTCGTTTGCGAATCCATTCAGCGAGCGCGGCATGTATTTCGCTCTTTGTGGCGTGCTCATCGTTATCCCCTGGCTGGTGAGTTTGGTTTTATCCATCCCGCCCGCGCGCGCGGTGGCTGGGATTGCCGCTGCGGTACTCCTGATCGCGGCGGGGACAGGCACCTACGTTCGAAATCGAGTCTGGCAAAGCGTTGCCGCCGTATGGGAAGACGCCGAAACAAAGGCCCCCGATTCGCCATTGTCCTATCGCCAATTGGGCGAACTTAACTACAACGAAGCCGTGAGCGCGTTGCGCGCCGCCGCCGAATTGTCGCGAAACAAGGAGGCCCCGGCAGCGGCGGCGAAACGCGAGGCTGCCCAGCAATACCTCAACGCGGCCGAGGCAACGCTCCGCCAAGCCCTCGAACTTGAACCCGACCACGCGGAAACGTTGAACCGGCTTGGAACCACGCTTCAAATGCTCGGCAGATTCGACGATGCGTTTGAGCCACTGCTCTCGGCCCTGCGGCTTGATCCGGTAAACCTTCAATACACGTTGCACGTCGCATCGCTTCTCGAGACGCGGTCGACTGTTGAAAACGACATGAATGACCGTTTGCGCGCCATCGATTACTTCCGCCGCGCCGAAAAGCTTGGAGAACTTCCTCCCGAAATGCGCGCGGCGTATGCAGCGAATCTTGCCAGCATCGGGGATCTTGAAGGAGCGCAGCGCGAACTCGCCGCCGTGGTGGGCGATGATGCCAAGTCTCCGGCGGCAGGCCAACTGCGGCAAGTGCAATCCTCATTGAAGATCCTGCGCGACGTGGAGTCCAAGGCCCAAGAACTCATCTCGCGCGAACCGACCTCTCAAGACACGATCCGCACGCAGATACAGGTCTATATGATTCGCGGCAAGATTTTGCAGGCCACCTATCTTCTGGACCAGTTCCTTGCTCGTTATCCCGATGACTTGGACGGGTGGCTTTTAATGGGTGTGGCGCGCGCCATGGTCAACGATCAGGAGGGCTTCACCAAGGAGTGGTCCGCGGCGCCGGCCGTGCCCGAGGGTGAAGCGTCTGCGTGGGTGTTGTTAGCTGGGCGATGCGCGGCGAATACGCACTGGAACGCGGCGAGGGTCTATCTCGAATACGCCGCCAAGAGCGGGGCTGGGGTAAGTTTGCCGCTCGTGCAGCTTGCCTCTATCGCTTCCGAACTCAAGCAACCTCAGATGGAGGTGCGCCTTCTCGAAGACGCCTGCAAAGCCTATCCCAGAAGTGCAGTCCCTTGGCTGCGCCTGTGCGATCTTGCCCTCGCCAACAAGAATCTGGAAACGGCCAAGAGATACCTGGCGGAAGCCGCGGGCAGGGGCGCGAGTCCGGCAGAGATAGAGAAGCGCCGCAAGGAAATCGGCGAACCCGCTGCCGTCGAGCAGAAGCCTCAGTTCGATACCATCATTCGATAGGAACGGGCGCCGCATCGACGACGCCAACGAGGTGAGCAGTGAGCTACGCGGAGCTCGGAGATGTTCTGTGCAAGCTGGGACTGGCCGTTGTGCTGGCCGGGGCGCTGGGACTGGAGCGAGAGAGTAAAGGGCGCGCCGCGGGTCTTCGCACGCACATCCTCGTTTGTGTCGCCTCCACCGTGGCCATGATCGTTTCGGATCGGCTCGCCGCTGAATGGGCCAGCCAGGGCGCGCCCGTCTGGTTGGACCGCGGGCGTATCGCCGCGGGAATTGTGACGGGTATCGGCTTTGTGGGCGCGGGCGCCATCATCAATGTCGGCAATGTCCACAAGGGGCTAACCACCGCCGCGATGCTATGGTTTGTTGCCGTCCTGGGCATTGCCATCGGGGTCGGGTTCTATGCCTTGGCGGGTTTGGCAACGATGTTCGCGCTCATTACGGTCACCGTCCTCGCGCGCATTTCGGAATCGATTCCGACGCAGACCGAGTTCACGCTGGAAATTCGCATGCCCGGCGGCCTGGATCTGGTGAACCAAGTCGAGCAACACGTCAAAGGACAAGGGTACCGGGTCACCGCATCGCGGTTGCGCGTTCAAGGAAAAGGAGAACGCGTGGACATGACTCTCGATCTGGTCTCCAAGAAGCGCGCGAATATCGAGTCGCTCATCTTCAGTCTCGAAGAGAGCTTTCAGGGTGTGCAGCGCATAAGCATCGAACGGTGAGAAGTCCAATTGGATAGCATGCCCGAGCGACGCCTGACCATCTCCGAAGGGCTGCGCCGTATTCTCGACTACCCGAAGTTCGCCGGGCCCACGCGCATGCTGGTGCTCGAAACGAAGTATTTCTTCGACCAAAGCTGGATGCGCGCCGCGCACGGGCTTGGGTGGCAGACGGCTACCGTTCCCTCGGTCATGACCGGCGGGCTCACGCGCGAACAAGTGCAGAAGCTCTTCCTTACGGTCGGTGAGTTCAAGCCGCACTTTATCCTGACGTCGAATTACGCGGGTATGGATGACATGGGCCTTTTCGCGCGCTTCTTCGAGGATGCGAAGATACCGTATGTGAGTTGGTTCACCGACACGCCGCGCATGATCCTGTTTAATGCCGTTATTCATTCCTCGCCGTACAACGTGGCCGCGACGTGGGAGAGGGCCTACATCCCGCATTTTGGGCGCCTGGGATTTCAGCACGTCCTCTTCATGCCGCATGCCACCGACCCCGATCTCTTCCGTGGCGACCCCCCTACGGCATGGGCGCGGAACCTTGCCTTTGTCGGCACGTCGATGATCGACCAAGCGGAGGATGCCTGGGATAAACTGCGCCAGGCCCCCGAGGTTCGCGACGAGGTGGCACGCGCATTCGTTGAAGGACAGGTTACGCGCGAGGCCTTTGCCATGGGCGTCGAGTCAATTCTCGATCCAGGCGTCCTGGGTCGAGCCGACGAGAGCGCACGCCGCAACGCCGAGCTTTGTCTTGTCTATGAAGCGACGCGGTGCATGCGCGTCGACCTTGTGCGTGCCCTGTCGCCCTTTGGAGTTGAGGCCCACGGCGATTTGCTGTGGAAACGGATCACAGATAAAGCCTACGGCCCCGTCGGCTACTTCACGGACCTTGCGCGCTTCTACCGCACAACTGCCATCAACCTGAATACGACCAGCCTTCAAATGCGCACGTCCGTCAACCAGCGCGTATTTGATTGCCCTGCTGCCGGCGGATTTCTCATTACCGACGATCAAGAGGACTTGAACGAATTCTTCGAGCCGGACTCCGAGGTCGTCACGTTTAATACACTGGGCGAGTTGAAGGACAAAGTGACGTACTACAAGAAGCATC
>JBAZRU010000287.1:0-8258 GCA_041662805.1 Candidatus Hydrogenedentales bacterium
CATAAGTGTTCTCTGGAACCTCCTTTGATAGATTATCCGCCTGGGCACAGGCAGACGGACAAAGGTAGCATAATGCGGGCCTACTGTCAAACAAAGGAAGCTGCTTGAAAACAAGGAAATGGGGTGAGGTCTGGGATATGGGTGGGCAGAGACCTAAAGGACCACAGAGTGCAGCGGGGAGCCAAGAGCAGGCAGCCGGATTACTTAAGCCTGCGCCCAACGGCGTCGAACACCTTGGTGCCAGGAATTCCGCTACGTGTCACGATGATCGCACCAGGCTCGTCCGACTCAGCCGACGCCCATTGGACGTAGCCCGACATGATGTTGCCCAATCCCGCATCGCCCGGGTACGACGCGATAGGCTCGCCGGATTCCTCGGTCTCGAGTAGAACGCCGAGGCTGGCGGATTTCCTGAGTCCGTCGGGGTTCATGAAACGGACAAGCAGGATCTGGCCAAGATTAGCCATCACACGCGAACCTGGTTGCCTCACCGCCACCACCCCATTCGCATCGACCATAAGGTTGACGTAATCCATCGGCACCGAGATGGATTGACTGAAGGGATACCCGTTGCGGTCGACAATTTTGCCCTCCCTGTCAGTATGGAACCGGCCGTCTTGTGTATATCCCTGGGTACCGTCGGGTAGGTCGACGACGAAATATCCATTCCCGTCGATAAAAAGGTCGAGTGGATTTCCGGTGGATCGCAGTTCGCGCCCATCCGACGAGAGCACGGCGTCCTTCGCATTGAGGCTCGGCTGCAATTGGATCACCGTCGGGCTCGAAGAGGACAAGGTCTTCATGACGAGGAATTGATTGAACCCCATCTGGCCAAGAGCAACGACAAGCACCGCTATCAACAGGTAATCGCGTTTCTGCTGCATATGTCCAACTCCCCTTGGAAACGGCCCATCATCCCCAATTCTGCACGTTTCCCAGCACCCGCGCAATCGTGTTGACCTTCGGGAGGCTCGCGGGCAAATGGTCCCGCTTCCGATATGCCACCCAGGACCTTCTGCTCAGGCCTCCTTACGGCTGAGCCTCACGAGGCCACTGTCGCTTGGGCATCTGGAAACGCCACAGGGATTGGTTTAGGATAAGATGATCGAATATAACGCCCTGCACGGCGGGGAAGGGTGCGATTCAGGAGGAATCTGTTCATGTCGAAGAAGAAAGATGTTACACGGCGGGATTTCATGCGCGGTGCGGCTAAGGTTGCCGCGGGCGTGACGGTGGGGGCCGCCGCGGTGTCGAAGACGGCACAGGCGGATGTGTATAAACGCATTCTGCCGCAGACGATTATGGGGGCGAACGAGAAGATTCTAACCGGTCATATCGGTGTAGGAAGCATGGGTAAGCGGGATCTGCAAATTGCGTTGAAGAACGGCAGTTTTCAGCCCATCGTCGTGTGCGACCTGTTCCCTCCGAACTTGGATCAAGCTTCGGATTTGACGGCGAACTTCCCGGATAGGGGTTTTGCCGCGCCGACAAAGACCGCCAAATTCGAAGAGGTTATTGCGAACAAGGACGTGGACGCGGTTGTCGTCGTAACACCCGACCACTGGCACACCGTGCCAACTTTGATGGCGATTGACGCAGGCAAAGACGTGTACTGCGAGAAGCCGCTTTGCGCGACCATTGAAGAGGCAAACGTCCTCAAGGCACAAATCAAGGCTTCCAAGCAGGTTTACCAGTCCGGAACCATGCAGCGGAGCGGCAAGTACTTCCAGGAAGCCGTCGATATGATCCAGAAGGGATACATCGGCAAGGTTGGCCGGGTCGAGTGCTGGAACAACGACAAGTCGGATATAAAGGGAATCGGAAAGCCCGCGGATCAGGCGCCTCCGGAGTGGTTGGATTGGGATCGGTTCATGGGGTGGACGCCAAAGGTGCCCTTCAACAAGAACCGGTTCATCTATAACTTCCGTTGGTTCACCGACTATTCGGGCGGAAAGATTACGGACTGGGGTACCCACCTGCTAGACATCGCCATTTGGGCTATGGGCCAAGACAAAGAACCGCTCACGGTTACGGGCGCGGGCGGCAACTTTGTTCTCGAGGACAACCGGACGACTCCCGACACCATCGACGTGCTCTGGGAGTTCCCGGACTACTCACTGAGCTTCTCGAACCGGGCATGGAGTCCGGATTGGGTGGAGAAGAGCCCGGGACATGGCATCTTCTTCCACGGAACGCTTGGAAGCATGCGCGTCGATCGGCTCGGATACCAGGTATTTCCGTTCTCGTCCAATGGCGGATGCGAAGCCGTGGCGAAGAATGACGCGGTCGAAGGGGATATGAACGACGGGCATTGGGCCAACTTCGCGGATTGCGTGCGTTCGCGCCAAGCCCCGATCTGCAACATCGACGTTGCCTACCGCACGGCGCTGATTTGCCTCACGGGCAAGTGCGCGTACCTCAGTGGCGCAAAGCTCAAGTGGGATCCGAAGACAGTGAAGTTCACGGGCGGCGATGCCGAAGGCGTTAAGATTGCCAATGAATGGGCGTACCGTCCGTATCAAAACGGCTGGTCGTTGAAGGCTCCGTATTTCGACGGATGGAAAGCTTAGGTTTGAAATTTGAGATTTGAAATTTCAAATTTGAGATTTCCGATAGCAGCTTTTGGATGGATTAGGTAAAGAACTGGCGGCCTCGTTGCGTGGGGCCGCCAGTCTGTAAAATGAGACACTTGGCCATGGGGCAAGAGCCTGGACCTTCGGTCTACAGCCTTCAGCCTACAGCCTACAAATGGACAAGGGGGTTGGGATGAGGAAACTCATAGTTGTAGTTGCAATCGCGGCATTCGGCGTTGCGGCGTTGGGTTACGCCCAGGAAAAACCGAACTACGTCGAGCAGGGCCTTCTAACGGCAGACGAAGCGAAGGATGGCTTCGTTCCTCTGTTTAACGGCAAGAACCTGGATGGCTGGTGGATCCGCGGCACGAACAAGGAAGCCTACAAAGTCACCGAAGGCAAGTTGCTGGTGACCGGCGATGAAGGCGGCGACTGGATCTTCACGAATGAAGAGTATGACAACTTCATCCTGCGCTATGACTACCGCTGTGTAGACGGCGAAGGGAATTCCGGCGTCGGCATTCGTTCCCCGAAGGTGGGCAATCCGGCGTTCGACGGCTTCGAGATTCAGGTGCTTCGTCCCGGTTGGGAGACTCCCTATCAACGTTCGTGCTCGCTCTATTCCATTCAGCCCGCGAAAGTGGAAGCGGACAAACCCTTCGGCGAGTGGAACAGCGTCGAAGTGATGGCGGACGGCCCACGCATCCGCACGGTGTTGAACGGGCAGGAAGTCTACGACGTGAAAGTCACCGACTTCACGAAAGACACGGTAAAGGAAGAGTGGCAGAAGCCCGCCGATAACCGTCCCGCGAAGGGATACATCGGCCTGCAAAACCATTCGGACGCGGTCGAATTCCGCAACCTGCGCATCAAGACGCTCCCGGCGAAGAAGTAACCGGATACGTTCTTAATGGTTTGCTTGGTCTCGAACCCTCGACTTCCACGAGGGTTCGAGACTCCAAGCGTTGAATCGGCGTTAGGAAATCATTGATGGAAAATAGCGGACTTACGCGGCGGAAGTTCATGGCGCTCTCGGCGGCCTTTGCGACGGGGTGCATCACGAGCGCACCCAAGGCGGCTGCCGTGATTGGCGCGAACGAGCGGCTGCGAATCGGCATCATCGGCTTGGGCAATCGCGGTATGCAGTTGATGCGCGAGACGATGGCGAAGAGCGCCGCACTCAATGTGCAGGTGGCCGCCGTGTGCGACATCTTCGAGCCGCGCAAACTGGAAGCGAAAGGCATCAGTGCGGGGGATCTCCACCACCGGTGGCAAGAACTCGTCGTGCGCCCGGATATCGATGCCGTCATGATTGCGACGCCGGATCATTGGCACGCCCCCATCGCGATTGCCGCCATGCAGACAGGTAAGGACGTGTACTGCGAGAAGCCGATGTCGCGCGGGATCGAAGAAGCCAAGGCGTTTCGCGACGCGGCGGTTGCCACAAAGCGGATTGTGCAGATTGGCGCACAGACGGCGTCGGAACCGCGCTGGCACGCCGCCCGGGAGATCGTCGCGTCGGGCAAGCTTGGCGCGATCATGTGGAGTCAGGAAGGCCACAGCCGAAAATCGGCCCATGCCGCATGGAACGCTGCCGTTCAGGATGCCACGCCAGAGAAGCTCGATTGGGACGCTTTCGCAGGCGATTCGGAGAAACGCCCTTTTGCGCGCGAGCGCTATTTCGGGTGGCGCAAGTATTGGGACTACAGCGGCGGCATCGCGACCGACCAGCACTACGACAAGCTGGCAGGCCTGATGGTGGCACTGGGCGCGGAATTCCCCCTGCGTGTTTCGGCGGCAGGCGGCGTCTATGAACAAGACGGCCGCGAGGCGCCGGATTCTTTCGTGATGACCTGCGAATATCCCGGCAGACATACCGTGGTGCTGGCGTCAACCGCTGCGCATGCGACCGAGCAGCCTGCCGTGATTCGCGGGCACGAAGCGACGATGTATCTATCGGAAAACAAGCTTGCCATCGAAGCCGAGCACGAATTCCGCGACACCTTCACGACGCGCTTCGGCCGCGAGCCGCATGTTGAGATTCCCGTGTCCGCCCGCGAAGGGCACATCGAAAACTGGATTCGTTGCATGCGGACGCGCGAGAAGTGCGTGTGCAACGAAGACGTGTCGTACATGACAATGGTTGCGATCGGCATGAGCGTCGAAGCGTACCGGCAAGGACGCACCCTCTACTTCGATCCGGCCTCGGAACAGGTGGTCCCCCGTCCCGCATGGCCGCAACATCCAAACCTGAGAGAAATCGTATAGCGCAGATTCAACCCAATACGTAACGGCAATTAGATGATGAATACCAGCATGCAATTCGAGATTCTTCCGCAACCCGACGACACGACCTGCGGTCCTACGTGCCTGCATGCGGTCTACCATCATTTCGGCGACGACATCGAATTGGACCAAGTCATTCGCGAAACCCCTAGTCTTGAGGAAGGCGGCACGCTCGCCTCGTTGTTGGCGGAGCATGCACTGCGCCGGGGGTATAACGCGTCCCTTTATTCCTACAATCTGCGCATCTTCGATCCGACGTGGCGAACACTTTCGTCCGATGCGCTGCGGGAAAAGCTTGAGCTGCGGCTGCACTATTCGCGGTCGGAAAAGCGCAAGAAGGCGGTGCGCTCGTACATTGATGTATTGACGCTCGGGGGGCGCATTCTGTTTGGCGACATGACCGTAGGGCTGCTGGAAGGAATTCTTGCGCAGTCGATTCCCCTCTTGACCGGGCTGAGTTCCACCTATCTCTACCAGTGCCCGCGCGAGTACGGCCCCAAAAACGATTGGGACGACGTTCGCGGGGACCCGCAGGGGCATTTCGTCGTCTTGTGCGGGTACGATTCGGAACGGCGCGAAGTCCTCGTAGCCGATCCGTTGGAACCAAATCCGTTTGCGCAGGATCATCTCTATTCAGTTTGTATTGAACGGGTGTTGTGCGCCATTCTATTGGGCGTCCTGACCTACGATGGAAATTTGCTGCTAATCGAACCTAAGGCCAACAAGAGTTGAATGCCGGTTCTTATTGTCGTTAATAAGCCTCGCAACTGGCCCTTGAAGATCTCGGGCTGTGAAGTGGTCGCCGCGCGCGATTACCTCACGGACCCGAAGTATTACCGTTTGCGCGGCGCGAAGGTCTTCAACCTGTGCCGGACCTACCGCTATCAAAGCACGGGATACTACGTGTCGTTGCTGGCGACGGCCCGAGGGCACAAACCCCTGCCGAGCATCGAGACGATTCAGGACATCAAGTCGGCGGCGATCATCCGTCTTGCGTCGGATGAACTCGACGAACTCATCCAAAGCAGTCTGAAGCACATCCACTCGCACGAGTTCACGCTGAGCGTCTACTTCGGGCGCAACGTGGCCAAACGCTACGACAAGCTCGCAGGCTACATCTTCCGCCTGTTCCAATGCCCGCTGATGCGCGCGAATTTCGTGCACACCGAAGACGAAGGCTGGCAATTGCGCAGCCTGCGCGTCATCTCCGCGAATGAAATCCCGGAGACGCATCACCCCTTCGTGATCGAATTGGCCGCCGACTACTTCCGCCGGTACCGGCCGGGGACGTCGTGGAGAACGCAGTCGCGGTACGACATCGCGATCCTGCACAGCACCACCGAATCCGATCCGCCTTCGAACGAGCGCGCCTTGAACAAGTTCATCAAGGCCGCGCGCGAACTCGACATGGACGCGGAATTGATCGAAAAGGACGACTACGGCTCGCTGCCGCAGTACGATGCCTTGTTCATTCGCGAGACGACTCTCGTCGATCACCACACCTACCGGTGGTCGCGCCGGGCCTTCGCCGAAGGCATGGTCGTGATCGACGACCCGGACTCCATCGTCAAGTGCGGCAACAAGGTGTATCTGACGGAACTGCTCGACCTGCACCGCGTGCGCATCCCGCGCACGCTCATCGTGCACAAGGCCAATGTCGAAGACATCATTCCCAAGATCGGGTTGCCGTGCATTCTCAAGAAGCCTGACAGTTCGTTTTCGCTTGGTGTGTACAAGGCGGCGGACGAGGCCAGTCTGCACGACAAGATCGAGGAGTTGCTGGCCGAGTCCGACTTGATCGTGGCCCAGGAGTATCTCCCGACCACCTACGATTGGCGCGTGGGCATCCTCGACGGCAAACCCCTTTACGTGTGCCGCTACTACATGGCCGATAACCACTGGCAGATCCAGCGGACGGACCACGTCGGCAAGAAGCATTACGGCAAAGTCGATACGCTGCCCGTGAGCGAAGCGCCCACCGAAGTCGTCAACACGGCCATGCGCGCGGCCAAGCTGATAGGCAACGGCTTCTATGGCGTCGATCTCAAGGAGAGCGGAAGACGCACCTACGTGATTGAGGTCAACGACAACCCCAGCATCGATGCCGGGTTCGAGGATCGCGTTCTCAAAGACGAGCTATACCTCAAGGTCATGCAAGTCTTTCTGCATCGCCTTGAGAAACTCACGGAAGCAAAGCCCGACAAATGACCCCTCCGCCCTGCTTGCATTTGTTCGAGGGGTTCGGCGTCGAACTCGAATACATGATTGTCGACCGTGACACGTTGTCGATTCGCCCCATTGCCGACAAGCTGATGGAGGCCGCGTGCGACGCAGGCGATGAGAGCGGACCGGCGATCGCAGTCGAGCGCGGACTGCTGAGCTGGTCGAACGAGCTTGCACTGCATGTCGTCGAGCTCAAGACGACCGGTCCCGTTCCCACGCTGGATGGTGTATACCGGACGTTTCAAGAGCAGGTTGGCGACATCGATGCCTTGCTTGCGCCCTTTGGCGCGCGTCTCATGCCGACCGCCATGCATCCCTGGATGAACCCGCTCGCCGATACGCAACTGTGGCCGCACGAGAACACCGAAATCTATCGCGCGTTCGACCGCATCTTCGGATGCCAAGGACACGGCTGGTCGAATTTGCAGAGCGTGCATCTCAACCTGCCGTTTGCGAACGCGGACGAGTTCGGCAGGCTGCATGCCGCGATTCGACTGCTTATGCCCATCATGCCCGCGCTTTCGGCGAGTTCGCCCATCTACGAGTTGCGAATCGGCGATTCGTTGGACAATCGCATGGACGCCTACCGGGCCAACTGCGCGCGCGTGCCGTCGGTCACAGGGCGCGTGATACCCGAGCCTGTCTTTTCTCCCGAGGCATACGAGCGTGAGATCCTTCAGCGGATGTACCGGGATATCGCACCGCACGACCCCGAGGGCACGCTGCAGGAGGAATGGCTCAATGCGCGCGGGGCCATCGCGCGTTTCGACCGCAACACAATCGAGATCCGCGTGCTCGATATCCAGGAATGCCCGCAAGCCGACCTCGCCGTCGTGACCGCTATCGCCGAAGTGTTGCGCGCGCTGTGCGCGGAACGGTTCATTGCGTACTCCGAACAGATGACGTGGGACGTCGAGCCGCTCTTCGCAATTCTGCAGGATGTCGTCCGCGACGCAGAATCGGCGGTCATCACGAACACGCAATACCTCAAGGCCTTCGGCTTGAATGCCCCCTCCGCAACCGCGGGCGAATTGTGGCAGCACCTGATCGCTGCCGTCTTTCCCGATGGCGTGCCCGCCGCGCTGGAACCGTTGAACCACATCGCGCGACACGGGTCGTTGGCGCGCCGCATCCTGCGCGCCGTCGATGGCGATACCTCGCGCCTTCGCGTTGAGA
>JBAZRU010000288.1:0-8251 GCA_041662805.1 Candidatus Hydrogenedentales bacterium
CCGGGGCGCGCCTTCGCATCGCCTCGCCCTTCCCATGGCAGCGGCGCGTCGGGCACCCCTGCTATTTCGCGGCGCGACAGCGGGAAGAGCTTGAGCACAGCAGCCCTTCCCGCAAGGGTTTCCGTGTTCTGCTGCATCATCAGCAGATTGTGAGAACCCGACAAGATGAACTGCCCAGGCGTATCCCTGTGCGCGTCGATGTGTTCCTTGACATAAGGCAATAGGTCGGGAGCGCAATGCACCTCATCGAAGATCACCGGAGGCGCGAAAGAGGCAAGAAATCCACGGGGGTCATGCTGCGCAGTGGCACGAACGTCCGGAGATTCCAGGCTGATATAGCGGTGCGTGTCCTTCAACGCGTGGCGCAACAGCGTGGTCTTGCCTGACTGCCGCGGCCCGGTGACAACGACAGCGGGGAACTGCTTGGCGGCTTTCAGCAGGACCGGCTCAAGTGATCGTTGGATGTATAGTGCAACTCTTTGCATACGTGCATTTTTGCATTTTGAATGCAAATTTGCAAGAGCATGCTCAAGTCGCTTAACACCAACAGGTTACAAACTGGTATTCGCACAATACTCGCCTCTCTTGCATGCGACTTCTCGCTTCCTTACACTCAATCGAGTACTATGCAAAAACCCGACATCGAGGGGTGAAGTATGATGACGGACATCGACAGACTTTGCATTCACACCATGACCACAAAACCATGGTCCTTGAAGGAAGCCACCGATGGCTACGTTCGCGCGGGGGTGCCGGGGATTACGGTGTGGCGGCAGCATTTGCAGGCGGTGGGCACGGCAGAGGGTGCGCGGATTCTGCGCGAGTCTGGACTCAGGGTCGTGAGCCTGTGCCGTGGCGGGTTCTTTCCCGCGGACACCGCAGAGAAGCGGCAGGAGGCCATCGACGACAATCGCCGCGCCATCGACGAGGCTGCGGCCATCAGCGCTCCGTTGATAGTGCTGGTGTGCGGGGCCGTGCCTGGCATGACGTTGAAGGAGGCCCGCAAACACATCGGCGACGGGATTTCGGCCGTGTTGCCCTACGCGGAATCGGCGGGTGTCAAACTGAGCATCGAGCCATTGCACCCGATGTACGCGGACTCGCGGTCGGCCATCAACACGCTCGCCCAGGCCAACGAACTCTCCGAGGCCATCGAGAGTCCTTGGCTCGGCGTGACGGTGGATGTATATCACCTGTGGTGGGACCCCGACCTTCAGAATCAGATCCGGCGCGCGGGGGGCAGCATCTTCTCGTTTCACGTATGCGACTGGCTCACGCCGACATGCGACCTTCTCAACGACCGTGGCCTCATGGGCGAAGGTTGCATCAACATCCCCGAGATTCGGAGCTGGGTGGAGTCCACGGGGTATGACGGACCCATTGAGGTAGAGATCTTTTCCGATGAACTGTGGGCAACGGACCAAGTGCAGTTCGTCGAGCGGATCAAGCAAGCGTACCTGGAGCATGTGTGACCGCCGGATTGTCGGGTACAATGCGTCGCTGCAAGCGCCTGAACAAACATGGATCTAATTGGGAGAGCACTGAATGGTTGTCTCGACCGGGACAATTGTGGGAATCGCTGTGCGTACGGCCAAGATGGGTCCGATGCGGGAGATAGATTCCGCACGTGCCGAAGTGGGCGCGGGAATTGACGGCGACCTTCCCGTGAGCGTAAAGCGCGGCATTACGTTTCTGTCGGCGGAACAGTGGGCCGACACCTTGCGCGATCTTGGCGTTGCGTTGCCGTGGCACACGCGCCGCGCCAATGTCCTTGTGCGCGGATTGCGGCTTGGGGATCTCTTGGGCCGGACCATCCGTCTTGGCATGGTTGAGGTATACATCCACAAAGAGACAAAGCCTTGCGATAACATGGACAAGTTGCACGCCGGTCTACAGAATGCCCTCGTGCCGGACATGCGCGGCGGGGTATACGGCGAGGTACTTATAGCCGGACAATTCGCCGTGGGGGATTCCGTCGCAGTTGTCGAGTGAATGTCTCGTTGCGTATTTTCGGAGGGCGGACTTTCATGCCCGCCTCTTAGCATGCTATAGGTACGGCGAAGAGCCAATGCAATCCGACACACAATCCAATTCAATACAGATGCAGGTTGGAAAACCCGCCCTCCGGAAGGAACGATCATGAGCATATCGACATTGCGGGAACGCCTGGGTGAAGTCGCCGACATCAATGCGGCCATCGCGTTGCTTCAGTGGGACCAGGAAGTGTACATGCCTCCGAAGGCCGGGCCTGGGCGCGGGCAACAGCTTGCAACACTATCGGCGCTATCGCATCGCTTCTTCACGGCGCCGGAGATTGGCGCGATGCTGGAGGCGCTGAAGGGAAAAGCGGCGGCGTTGGACTATGCCGACGCGCGTCTTGTCGATGTTGCTTCGCATGACTACGACCGTGCCACGAAGCTCCCGGAGAGCTTTGTGCATGAGTTCGCGAAGACGCAGAGCGAGGCCTACGAGATGTGGGTCCGCGCGCGACAAGATTCGAATTTCGCACTGTTTCAGCCGCTCCTGGCGCGTATCGTCGAGTTGAACCGGCGCAAGGCGGATCTCCTTGGCTACGAGGAGTCCCCGTACGACGCGCTGCTAGATGAGTTCGAACGGGGCATGACCACAGCGCGCGTCAAGACGGTCTTTGGGGTGCTTGCGCCCAAGCAGAGCGCGTTGATCGAACGCATCATGGCCTCTTCAGCGCAACCAGACGTGCGCTGGCACGACCAAGCTTGGCCAATCGCGGCCCAGTGGGAATTCTCGGAGAAGGTGCTGCGCGACATTGGGTACGACTTCGACGCGGGCAGGCAGGACAAGTCAGTCCATCCTTTCACTACGCAATTCGACGTCACCGATGTCCGCATCACGACACGCCTCAGCGAGCACGATTTGTTCAGCGCGTTGATGGGGTCGATTCACGAGGGTGGACACGCCCTCTATACGCAGGGGCATGACCCCGCCGACCGCCGTACGCCGCTGCTCGACGGCGCATCCCTAGGGCTTCACGAATCGCAGTCGCGCATGTGGGAAAACATGATTGGACGCAGTCTTCCGTTCTGGAAGCACTATCTCCCCGCGCTTCGAAGCCAATTCCCGGGGCAGCTCGACGGCGTGTCCGCGGAGCAGGTGTACGGGGCCATCAATCGCGTCAGCCCCTCCCTCATCCGCGTGGAAGCCGACGAGTGCACGTACAACTTGCACATCATTTTGCGCTTCGAGATTGAAGTGGGGTTGATCGAAGGCGCGATCGACGTCGCCGAAGTGCCCGAAATCTGGAATGCAAAGATGAAGCAGTACCTGGGTCTCGATGTGCCCGACGACGCGCACGGTTGCCTGCAGGACATCCACTGGTCACACGGGGCATTCGGTTACTTCCCGACCTACGCCCTCGGCAACCTCTACGCCGCCCATTTGTTCGAGGCCATCCTGCGCGACATCCCGGGTCTATGGCAGCAGGTCGAGGCCGGCCGTTTTCAAGCGCTCCTCGCATGGCTTCGCGAGAAGGTCCACAAGCACGGGCGGCGCATGCTCGCGGAGGACATCGTCCGCAAGGCGACGGGTATTGAGCCCGGTTCCAACGCCTACCTTCGGTACATTGAGAGCAAGTACGGCGCATTGTACGCTCTGAAGTAGGTATACAGTTCAAGTCTCTAAGGCGTGTTTGCTTTCGTTATTGGGCTTGGTTAAAGTATTTGGCGTATCTCTGTTGTTATTCGTCCCGGTCGGGGGAATGTGCTACCAGATCGGGCTGAACCATGGAAAGGAATCAAGATCATGAAGGCGTATGTGACACTTGTGATGGTAGTTCTCGCCGTTGTTGGGTTGACCCTGGCCGGTTGCGGCCAGCCCGCTGCCCCTGTCGCAGGACCTGGCGAATCGAGTCCCGCTGCGCCCGATACGGCGCCTGCGGTTACGCCGCCCGCTCCTGATGCTGCCGCTGCTCCGGCGGAAACGCCCGAAAGCACGCCGGCTGCCGCCGATGCAACGGGAATGTCGAGTGAAACGCCTGCCGCGACTCCGGACGCGCCTGCCGCCGACGCTGCCGCTCCGGCAGCCGATGCAGCAGCACCTGCCGTCCCAGCTGCTCCCGCAGGCGCCCCGATCACGAAGGAGAGCATCGTCGGAACGAAGTGGAGTGCCGGTGGCATGGTCTTCACGTTCGAGAAGGACGGAGTTCTGAAGGTCAGCGCGGGTGGTAACGACCTTGCCGGTGAGTGGAAGATGGAAGGTACGTCTCTTACGGTTTCGGCCATGGGCCAAGACTTCAAGTCCGAAGTTCAGGGCGACAAGATCACCTATGAAGGAACGCCGCTCGAGCGCTTGCCATAGTCGTAGCTTCTTAAGAAATTTTGAGCGCCGGGCCTCTCTGTTAAAGGGAGGCCCGGTTTGTTTATGCTGAGCGTATTGTCCAACTCAAGAGGTGGCTGTCATGCATCCAATTCGTATTACGGCGTGCGCCGTGGCATTTCTGGCGGCAACCTTGGGGCCAGGTTGCGGGTCCGGCGGCCCGGCGACGCCCCCCTCTCCCCCACCGTCCGCGCCAAGCGCACCGGAAGTCACTGTGTCAACCGGAGAATCGGCAGCGATTCCGGAGGATTTCCCCAAGGACATTCCGTTGTATGAGCCGATGAAGGTGCTATCGATTACGCAGGTGAGCGGCGAACAGACGTACGTGCTCCAGGGTAGCGCAACTGACGTGTTCGAGAAGGTCGAGGCGGCGATGAAGGCCAAGGCGGAAGCCAACGGCTGGCAGGAGACGACACCCGAAACCGCTATCCACGATTCCACGATGTCCGTTCGCAATTATGCCAAGGAGAAGCGGACCCTCAATGTGACCTTGTTTCAGCAAGAGGCAGGCACGCTCATCAACCTGTCGACAGGCGGCGCATGATCGACGAGCGGGGCACCGTGGGCGATTGTACCTGACTCCACAGTGACTGTTATCATGTGGTCCGATCATGCACGTACATGCACTTTGGTTCGCGTCGCGCGGCCTTCACCGGTCGAGGACGCAAGACAGGAGAATGGAATTCGAAATGAAGCGCCATGTTGCGATTATTGTGGCTCTGATGGCAATCAGCGCGTGCGAAGCGCCGAAGCCGTGGTCCCCCTATGACGACCAAGGCGACGGGACTAAGGACACTTCGGCGAGCGCCCCCCTGGCTACGGTCGCCCCTGGGATAGACATCGGCGATGCCGAGCAGGGTGTGTTTGTAGAGGCAAAGATCGCTCCGGAGTCGATGACCGCGAGTGTCAGGGCAGAAGAGATTCAAGATTTTCGCAAGTTCGCCACGAAGCTGACAGTCGATGTGTCACCACCGGCCCCCGCTGAATTCTGGATCGATTATACGGTTCGCTGTTCGCGCGATTTCGCAGGGCGCCCCGTCGTGCTGCGCGCGGAAATCAAAGTGGATGACCAAACGGTGGATACGATTGTTGCTGTTCTTGGAGCGAACGCCAAGAAGAACACATACACGAAGAAGTTGAATCTACTCAAGACATTTTCCGCACCGCCGGCCACGTTGCTTGCGACCGTGACGGGGACCCTCCTGCTGATGCCCGAAGGCACCGCGGAAGGTTCCATCAATCCGGAAACGGCGGAGTCGAGCATCAGTTCTCTCGCCCTGCAAGCCACTCCCGTGCGCTGGAACGTTGTGCAGGCGGATGCCGCTGGCCTTCCTGGCGCGCCAGCCGATGCGACCGTACCGGCCCCAACGGATGCACCGGCCCCAGCGGACGCACCGGCTCCAACGGACGCACCGGCTCCAACGGACGCACCGGCTCCAACGGACGCACCGGCTCCGGCCCCAACGGATGCGCCTGCACCGGCTCCAGTCACCGCGGTCCAATGAACATTGTCTGCATAGGAGCGCATCCCGACGACTGTGAGTGTTTCGCGGGAGGCACCAGCCTGAAATGGGTCAAGACTGGCCATCGTGTCCTGTTTGTCTCAACGACGAATGGGGATGCGGGCCACCACACCATGGGGGGCGGAGCCCTGGCAAATCGCAGGGCGACGGAAGCGAGAGTATCCGCGGAACGCGCCGGGGTACAGGAACTCATTCTGCCCAATCATGACGGGGAATTGGAGCCTACGCTCGAACTTCGCAAGGAGATCGCGCGCATCATCCGGCGCTGGCAAGCGGATATTGTCATTACGCATCGCCCCAATGACTACCATCCCGATCACCGTTACACCTCCATAGTCGTGCAAGATGCGGCTTTCATGGTGACAGTCCCCCACTTCTGTCCGGAGACCCCGCGTCTCGAACGCAATCCCGTTTTTTTGTATATGGCGGACTCCTTCACAAAACCTGTTCCGTTTCAGGCCGACATCGCGGTCGACGTTTCTGATGTACTAGAGACCAAGCTCGACATGCTGGATGCGATGGAGTCTCAGGTCTACGAGTGGCTTCCCTGGCTTGAGAATCAGATCGATGCGGTGCCAGATGGCGCGTCCGCGCGACGCGAGTGGCTCGCGGGGGCATGGGATCCTTTCTTTCAGACATTGACTGACTTGAGCAAGCGGGCCTTGAAGAAATGGTATGGCGAGCGCGCCGCGAAGGCCGTTCGCCACGCGGAACCGTTCGAAATTTGCGAGTACGGCAACCAGCCATCGAAGGACGAATTGCTGCGGCTCTTCCCCTTCTTCCCGGCTCGGAGGAAATAAGCCCCATGACAACCGCCCGCATTTTGGGTTTCACGGCAGTTGCCTTGCTGGCAGGGTGCGTGTGCGTGCATGCCCAGGCCACGACGCCTCCCACGACGATCGAGAGCACCGGGGTTGCCACGTTGGACATGACGCCCGACTTCGCCGATTTCACGTTCATGCGAAGCGTGGCCGCAGACACAGCGGAGGCGGCGCTCAAGCAGGTGGATCCATTCGCCGCGAGTTTGGAGGAGGAGCTAAAGAAGCGCGAATTGGCGTATCGGGAGTTAACGGCTGCCGGACCTACCATCGTCGATCACGACAATTCCAAACTTTCGTCCGAAGCCAGCCAGGAGAAGTCCACGGCACAGGTGACCGTGACGGCGCGTTTTGCTCTGGGGACCTTTCAGACGTCCCAGACAGGACAGGCCGAATTCGGAGCGTTGTGCGACAAGCTCAAGACGCTTGCGAAGGAAATGGATTGCGCGTTCGGGAAACCCGCGTTTGCGGTTGCCGACGTGAAGAGCGCGGAGGCAACCGCCTTGGGTACGGCGGTGGAAAACGCGTACGGGTGGGGAGAGGGAGTTGCGCGTGTCCTCGCGGCGGTCATCACCTCGGTCGAGAACGTGCGAATCGTTGAGGTCAAATGGTCCGAGGAAGGCGAGTTGAAGCGCTTGTCATGCACGGCCACGGTTGTGGTGAAATACACCGCCGTTCCTAGCCAACCCTAGCCACGCGGTCGCGAGATCAGCCTATCCCTTCGCGCGGGATGCGCATCAAGAATCCTCGTTGCGGGTCATAGGTCAGCGAGCCTTGGTGGCTCTCCAGAATCGCTCGCGCGGACGGAAGACCGAGCCCGAGATGGTCTACCCCCTTCGTCGTGTAGAACGGCAAAAAGATGCGGTCGCGTTCTTCCGGAGTCACGCCTGGCCCCGAGTCGTGCATCGCCACTTCGATATCGTCTTCCACCGACTGCACGCGGATATTGAGACGCCGGTCCTCCACAATGGCCAGCGCTTCGAGCGCATTCGAAAACAAGTACAGGAGGGCGAGTTGCATTTTGGGCAGGTCCACCGATAGCGCGCCCAACCCTGGGGCGTATTCCACCTGGAACTGAACGCGGCCGAACTTCACATCGAAATTCCGCAGACTCACGACCCGTTCGATCAAGTCCTTCGGCTCGACAAGGCGCACATCCGGCTTCTCGCGCCTGGCAATGTCCGTCATGGAGGTAATCAGCCCGCTGGACTTATTGACCGCTCCGGAGACTTCCCTGAGCATCCGGCGGCTTTCGGCGCTCAGCGTCGATTCCATGCCGACCAATTCAACGTACGCCAGGATTGCGCCCAGGTAGTTGTTCACGTCGTGAGTAACGCTGTTTACACACCGGCCAAGCTGCGCAAAACGGAATAGGCGCAGAATGCGCTCGGTGGCTTCCGGCGAAGATAGATCCACAATTTCGTTCAAAGCCCACCCCATAATCGCCATTCTCCTAACGGCTGCCCCTGGGGCATCTTGTCATACTTTATGGATTCGGTCAAGGTGTATCATCCGCTAATTCCTCAATACACGCCAACAATCGAACAGTGGGCTGATGGA
>JBAZRU010000289.1:0-8246 GCA_041662805.1 Candidatus Hydrogenedentales bacterium
TTGCACGAGAGCCTCGTCGCCGATTTGGATGCCGTTCAAGCCGACCGAACGCAGATGGGGCAAGTGTTGATGAATCTCTGCCTTAATTCCCGCGATGCGATCGAGGGGAAAGGCGAGGTCCGCATTACTACGGAAAACGTGGACGTGGATGAAGCACAATGCGAGAGGCTTCAAACTCCTCGTGCGGGGCGGTATGTTCGCCTAACAGTCGAAGACACGGGGCGCGGCATGACGTTCGAAGTCCGGCAGAAGATGTTCGACCCCTTCTTCTCGACGAAGCGGACCGGGGAAGGGTATGGCCTGGGGTTGTCCGTGGTGTACGGAATCGTCAAGTCGCACAATGGCGGCTTGCTGGTAAACTCGGAGCCGATGAAGGGGACAAAGGTCGAAATTTACCTGCCTTCTTCCGGTCCGCTGACTCCGGCGACGAAGTTCGGCTCCGAGGGGACGCACGCGCTGCTTGGTGGATCGGAAACGATCCTAGTGGTGGATGACGAGCAACTGATTCGTGCTCTGGTAAGGGACATTCTCGAGACAGGCGGTTACACGGTGCTGGATGCTTCTACAGGTGAAGAGGGGTTCAGCCTGTATGAGCAATATCGCGACAAGATCGATCTCATCGTGATGGATATGGTGATGCCGGGAATGGGTGGAGCCGAGGCGCTGAAACAGATTCTCGCCCTGAATCCGGACGTGCGATGCATCGTGTCGAGTGGCTACAGCACCGAACGATACAGCGGGGGAGCGCTCGACGGCCGGTATGTCCGCTTTGTCGCGAAACCCTTCCATACCAGCGCGCTCGTGACGGCTGTGCGCGTGTTGCTGGACGCGTAGTCCGCGCGTTGGGCTACCACGTCCGTGAGCGCACGCACGATGATCGTCGAAATCGCACTGAACAGTCGGAACATAGAACATGATAGCGGATGTTGAGCAACTGGAAGAGGCGCTGAGCAGGCCGCCTGACCGGCTTGTGGAAGCGTTTCGTTCGTTGGATGGCGACGTGCTTGTGTTGGGCGCGGGCGGCAAGATGGGCCCCACGCTCACGCGCATGGCAGCGCGCGCGGTTGCCGCCGCCGGTGTACCCTCCCGAGTGCATGCCGTCTCGACCTTTTCAAACGCCGGGCATCGAAGACGGCTCGAAGAAGCGGATGTCGTTACGCACGCCACGGACGTCTCGAACCCCAAGGACTTGGCAAACCTGCCAGACGCGAAGCACTTTATCTACATGGTTGGGCGCAAGTTCGGGTCGTCGGGCTCCGAATGGGAGACATGGGCTACCAATGTGCTTGTGTCGGCGGGGGTCGCCAGCCGGTACGCGTCGTCGAACGTCGTGGTGTTTTCGTCCGGCAACGTATACCCATTGACGCCTGTGGACTCGCGTGGCGCGACCGAAGATACCACTCCCGCTCCCATTGGCGAGTATGCGATGTCATGCCTTGGCCGCGAGCGCATGTTTGACTATGTGGCGCATCACAAGGGATTGCGCGCCGTTCACTACCGGCTCAACTACGCAGTGGAATTGCGCTACGGAATTCTCGTGGACGTGGCAACTAAGGTGATGCGCGGGGAACCGATCGATGTAACGATGGGGCACGTCAACGTCGTGTGGCAAGGTTACGCCAACGCCGTCGCGCTTGAAGCCTTGGCGTGGTGCGCGAATCCCCCGTTCATCTTGAATGTCACGGGACCCGAGACCGTCTCCGTGCGCGCGCTCGCGGAGCGATTCGGCGAGTTGTTCGACAAGACACCGGTGCTTCGAGGCGATGAAGCGCCCACCGCACTGCTGAGCAATGCGACGCGTTGTCACGAACTATTCGGCGTGCCCGACGTGGGCGTGGACACAATGATAACCTGGGTGGCCGATTGGCTGGCGCGTGGAGGGGCTACCCTGGATAAGCCCACGCATTTTGAGACCCGTACGGGGCAATTCTAGGGGGGAATCGCATGCCGTTGCCTATGCTGCCGAGACCAATCTGGAAGCAATTGAATAAGGGGGTCGTGATTCCCGCGCTCCCGCTGGCATTGACAGCAGACGGGCGGTTCGACGAACGGCATCAACGCGCATTGACGCGCTACTACTGCGACGCGGGCGCGGGCGGAATTGCCGTCGCGGTTCACACGACGCAGTTTGCCATTCGCGATCCCAAGCACGGCCTGTTCAAGCCAGTTATCGAACTTGCCTCCGAGACGATCGCGGAATGGGAAACCCTCAACAGGCGCAAGGTCATTCGCGTGGGCGGCGTTTGCGGGCCAACCGCCCAGGCCGTGCGGGAAGCCACCATCTTGCGCGATGCAGGGTATCACTTGGCTTTGCTCAGCTTGGCGGCTTTGAGGGAGGAATCACTGGACCAATTGATCGCGCATTGCCGGGCGGTGGCGGAAGTCATGCCGTTGATGGGATTCTACCTGCAACCCGCCGTGGGCGGGCGCGTGCTACCGCGAGAGTTTTGGAGGCGCTTTGCCGCCATCGAGAACGTCGCAGCGATCAAAGTCGCCCCGTTTAACCGCTATCAGACGCTGGACGTGGTGCGCGCGGTGGTCGAGTTGGGGCGAGAGGGCGAAGTCGTTCTCTATACCGGCAACGACGACCACATCGTGTTGGACCTCCTTTGCGAGTACTACATTGGCCGGGGAGGACGGCGCGTGTCCATTGGGTTTGCAGGCGGATTGCTCGGACATTGGGCATGCTGGACGAAGAGCGCCGTCGAATTGCTGCACGATTGCAAGAAGGCGTCCGATCGCCCGGGAGGCGCGCCTTATATACTCTTGGTCCGTGCTGCTGAAGTAACGGACATGAACGCCGCCCTGTTCGACGCAGCGAACGGGTTTCGCGGGTGCATCGCAGGCATTCACGAGGTGCTGCATCGCCAGGGGTTGCTAGCGAGCACGCGATGTCTCGATCCCAACGAGGGGTTATCTCCGGGACAAAAAGAAGAGATAGACCGCGTGTGTGCGGCCTATCCCCATTTGACAGACGATTCGTTTGTGCGCAAGAACCTCGACCGGTGGCTTGCGTGATGCAGTAAACCTACGCGTGCGCGCGCTCGTATGCAGCGATTTTGTCTTCGTGGCGCAATGTCAGGCCAATGGTATCCCAGCCATTCAGCAGACATTCCTTCTTGAAGGGGTCTACGTCGAAGGCGATGGACGATCCATCCGGCTTCACGATGCGCTGGGCCGGTAGGTCGATGTTTAGCGAATAGCCTTCCGCGGCGCGCACTTCCTTGAACAACTGCTCGATGACATCGCTCTTCACGACGATAGGCAGCATGCCGTTGTTGAAACAGTTGTTGAAGAAGATGTCCGCGTACGAAGGCGCGAGGATGCAGCGAATCCCATAGTCGTTCAGCGCCCAGGGGGCGTGCTCGCGCGATGACCCGCACCCGAAGTTGTCTTTGGTCAGCAGGATGCATGTGCCCTTATAGCGCGGGGCGTTGAACTCGAAATCGGGATTAAGCGCGCCGTCGGAGGTGAAACGCCAATCGAAGAAGAGCGCATCCTCGAACCCCGTCCGCCCGATGCGTTTCAGAAACTGTTTGGGGATAATCTGGTCCGTATCCACATTCAGCGCCTCCAGCGGCGCAACAATTCCGGTTAGTTTCACGAATGGTTCCATGTTCTACTGTCCTTTCCCTAAGTGCAGTGCGACGGCCGGTGATCGCCTTTAGTCTTTTGGTTTGCGAGGACGAATCCGCGACCCCTTGTCGGCCTTGGCTCTCTTGGCACGCCGAAGATGACCAACATCCGCTCGGTCCTGCATTCTGCCCGTGGCAACCTTCGACTCTATCAAGTCATCCAATCCCAAATAGTGCGCGGAGACTGTTCCGAATTGCGCATCGACTCTGCGCTTCCAGAGAGTCTCGAAGCTGTCGAGCCCGGAGATGCCCGACAGCAAGTCTATCCGCACAGGAGCAACACCAAGTTGAACGACCCACTGAGGGCTAAGCAGGTCTTCTACCGTATAGTCCAACTCGGCGCCGCCAAAGAATGCCTTCAAGGATTGCAGTACCTTCCGGGCGTTCTTTGCTGTCGCCTCAATGAGTATGTCAAGGTCCTTTGTCGCCCGCGGCCTTGCGTGATAGGCCACGGCGTGCGCGCCCACGATCAGGTATCGTGCGCCATGAACGTTTAATGCGTCGATGAACTCTTCGTAATCTTGGAATGCCATCGATTCCTCGCGTTTTCAGGCAGCTCTCCAAAGCATCGCCGACCGCCTCAACTCTCTCCTCGGGAGTAAGACCTTCATACCAAAACCGGAAGTCCTCGTCTTCGGCCTCGGCAACGGGCACGCGGGCAAGGGTCCACGTGCGGCCCTTTGCGTCAACAATCTTCCTTTGCTTCTTCATGCGCTCCGTACCCTCATCGCGCCGAGTCCAACGTGTCTATTCTCCGCTCTTGTCTTCTTCGTTACGCACGTTGTCTTTGGCCGGCGCTTGCGCTTCATCCTGCACGATGGACCGCATTCCAAAATACACGACGCCGTTTACGATCGCCGCGAGCATGCATACAATTGACCAGACCAGGAGAATCTTGTTGCCGCTTTGCCAGTAGGAAGCCCCGGTGCTCACGCTCAGCACGACCAGCAGCACGGCAAAGAACAAGCGTGTCATGCCGGACGTGCGCAAGGGCTTTCGATGTTCGAAACCGGGTGTCATACTCCTGCCCTGCCTTTCGGAACCCTATACCTTGATGAAGATGCGCCGATTGTAGAGCCACCGCGTCAACCCGACCGCGAGCGAAAGCGCGACGAGCGCCGTCAGCAAATCGCCGTAGGCGCCCAATTTCTCTGCGATGGGGCCGCCCACAAGGCGCAACGCGATCTCGTCGAAGTCGATGAGGTTGCACGCCATATACACGGTCAGTGCGTTGCTGCCAATCCAGATGAACGGTGTTGCCCATTTCTTGAATCCGCGCACGTCCACAACGTAGTAGAAGAAGCCTAGCAACATGGCGCTGTATCCGCCGGCAACGAGTACATAGGAGGACGTCCACAGCTTCTTGATAATCGGAAATTGGAGGCTCCATAGATATCCCAGTGCGATCATGGCCACACCGCCGGCAACGAGATAGAGCACCTTTTGATTCGGCCGGAGCGATGGCGCCTTCAGCAGCATGCCCGCAAAGATCCCCAGCAAGCACGAGCCCACCGCGGGGATGGAACTCAGCAGCCCTTCCGGATCCCATTCGCCGTCCCACCGCCGTCCGGGCAGGAAACGATAGTCGATGTAGTTCGTGAGGTTGTTTCCTGGAGCAAACGCCGCATGCGGCGTGCTCGGATCGACCTCGTGTCCCGGCACCGTCGCGGGGATGAACGTCAACAGCGCCCAGTAGCCGATGATGATCACGAAAAACGCGATGATGAGACCGCGCAGTCGCAGGTTGCAGAACAGGATTGCGCCAACGATGTAGCTGAAGGCCAGCCGTTGCAGCACGCCAACATAGCGCAAGCCGGGGTCGGGGTACTTCGCGAAGCCGCCGTAGTAAAACACGTTCAGCAGATGGAGTTTGATCCCGCGTCGCACGATGCGTTTGTGCGCACCGCCCTTCCCTTCGCGCTCGGCGATGCGCCCCATCGAAAACACGATGGACACGCCGACGAGAAACACGAACAAAGGGAAGATGAGGTCTTCGAAGTGAAACCCCTCCCATGCGACGTGCTTCAATTGTGTTTCGACGAACTTCAGAATGGCGCTGTCGCCGCTGACCTTGCTCAGGGCTTTGACAAGCCCCTCCGCACCAATGATCCAAAACATGTCGAATCCGCGCAAAGCATCTACGGATACCATGCGCTCGATCTGATTCGTCGCAACTTCGCTTGATGGAGTGCTCATTCGTTCCTTACCCCAGTGGGCGCACTCGCGCCACCAAAGACCTTAGTTGTACTGCCATTCGCGGATATCGACAAAATGGCCCTTGATAGCCGCGGCCACGGCCATGGCCGGGCTGACCAAATGCGTGCGGCCGCCTTTGCCTTGGCGTCCTTCGAAATTGCGGTTCGAGGTCGAGGCGCACCGGTCGCCTTCGTTCAAACGGTCGTCGTTCATCGCCAGACACATCGAGCAACCGGCCTCGCGCCATTCGAACCCCGCGGCTTTGAAGACCTTGTCCAGTCCTTCTTTCTCGGCCTGAATCTTCACTTCGTAGGAACCGGGCACGACAAGCGCCTGCTCGATAGCCGGATTCACGGCATAGCCCTTCACCACCTTGGCGGCGGCGCGCAGGTCTTCGATGCGGCCGTTGGTGCAGGAACCAAGAAACATCTTGTTGATAGGAATCGAAGCGATTGGCGCGCCTTCATCGAGCCCCATGTACTGAAGCGCCTTCTCCGCGGAGATGCGCGTGTTGGCGTCCGAGATGGCGCTCAGCACGGGCGTGGCCCCTTGGATGCCCGTCACCATGCCCGGCGACGTGCCCCAGGTGACTTGCGGCTCAATGTCCTTTGCATGCAATTCGACGAGCGTGTCATACGTGCATCCGGGGTCTGATGCCCACTGTTTCCATCCCGCGACGAGTGCGTCGTAGTCTTTGTCCTTCAGATACTCGCGCCCTTTCAGGTACGCGCAGGTCTTCTCGTCCGGCGAGATCAAGCCCGCGCGCGCGCCGCCTTCAATGGTCATGTTGCAGACCGTCATGCGGCCTTCCATGCTCAAGTTGCGGATCACGTCGCCCGTGTACTCGATGACGTAGCCAGTGCCCCCCGCCGTGCCGATCTTGCCGATGATCGCGAGAATCACGTCCTTCGCGGTAATGCCGTTCGGCAACACACCGTTCACGCGTACTTCCATTGTCTTCGACTTCTTCTGCGACAGGGTTTGCGTGGCAAGCACATGCTCGACTTCGCTCGTGCCGATGCCGAAGGCCAGCGCGCCGAACGCGCCGTGTGTGGACGTATGCGAATCGCCGCACACGATCGTGAATCCCGGCTGCGTTAACCCCAGCTCGGGTCCGATCACGTGAACGATGCCGTTCCGGCGGTCCTTCATGTCGAAGCACGCTACACCGAATTCTTCGCAGTTCTTTCTCAGGGCTTCGATCTGCAAGCGCGACATCTCGTCTCGAATCGGTTTCGACCGATCCGTCGTGGGGATGTTGTGGTCCATCGTCGCGAACGTGAGCTCGGGCCGGCGCACCGTGCGTTTTGCCAAGCGCAATCCCTCGAAGGCCTGCGCCGACGTGACTTCATGCACGTAGTGCCGGTTGATGTAGAGGATAGCCGCTTGACCGGGTTCCTCGTGAACCACGTGCGCATCCCAGATCTTCTCGTAGATGTTCTTCGCCATGAGACTGCCCTTACTTGCCGATGTTGTAGACGGCGTCCACTTTGCCGCTCTCGTTCAGGACCACCAGTTTGCGCCCTGTGCCCATGTTGACGTCGTGCCCGTCGATGGTCAGCACGGCCTTGCTGATGGTGAACTGCACCGTGCCGAATGCACAAGTGGTCACGCCCTTCTCGTATTGAAATGCAAACGCTTCGTTGCCGCGGCCGCTCTTGCCCGCCGCCACGCCGCGTTCATCCGATTGAATCACCACGCCGGCTGCGCGCGCTTCGCCGTCGAATGTCATATCTTTCACGGCAATGCGCACGTCGCCCAAGTCGCAAATTCCATATCCGTTCTCGGAATAGGTGCGGCGCGATGCCAACAGCTTGGCCAAGCCTGAACGCGTTTCGCCTTCTTTGGTCACAGCCGTCTTGAACGAGAGCTTGGCTAACCCGCGATGCTCGCCGCGAATAGGCGTTGGTGGTTCGGCGGGCGCCGCTTCCGTTTCGGCCTTGGCTACGTCCACCGATTCCGCTTCCTTTAAGCCTCCTTCGGCCGATGCGGTCGTCTGTTCCGGCGCAGCCTTGGCGTCATCCGCCTTGGCTTCTTCGGCTTCTTCTTTACCGCCGCCGACGAGTCCAAACGTGGCTTTGCTCAGGAAGCTGCGTTTCTCTTTCTCGGGCTTCTGTTCTTCCGAGGCTTTTTCTTCGGCTTTGGCGGCTTTGCGCTCCTGCTTGGCCTGCTCTTCCGCGGCTTCTTCATCGCGCTCCGCTTGCTTGCGCGCTTCTTTGCGGGCTTTCTTTTCATCCTTCTTCGAGACTTCTTCCGTTGGCTCCGTCGCGGCCGCTACTTCCGGTTCTTCGGCGGCCTTGTCGCCGCCGCCAACGAGACCGAATGTGGCCTTGTTCCAGAAACCGCGCTCTTCCTTCTCGGGCTCCTGCTCTTGCGAACCCTTTCCCTCAGCCTTGCCGGCTTCGCGCTCCTGCT
>JBAZRU010000290.1:0-8217 GCA_041662805.1 Candidatus Hydrogenedentales bacterium
AGCGCGTGAAATCGAGCCGGCCGTTCTCCAATGCGCCGGAGAAGGAATCGACTGCTCGGGTCCCTACCCCCCCGATACCGTATTCAGGAGAATGTATGATGGCGAGTTCGACATGGTAATCGCCATGTATCATGACCAAGGGCACATCCCATTGAAGTTGGTGGCGATGGACGAAGGAGTCAACGTGACGTTGGGAATACCCGTGGTGCGCACATCGGTCGATCATGGCACTGCCTATGATATCGCATGGACTGGCGCTGCCCGCGAACACAGCCTGTGCGCCGCAATCCAACTTGCCACCCGGTTTGCAGGGTGCTGCCAATGATGCGTGACTCTGGCCGCCAATGGAGACGTGTGGTCGCGCTTGCGCTCGTTGCCTCTGCCTGCACGGTATCGCGCGCGGAACTCTTTACAAAGTACGGCAAGTGGTTCAATGTCGGACCAAATCCCGGCGACATCGCCGCGGCGGATCTGAATGGCGACGGTTTGCCCGAAATCGTTACTGCCGACCGCGGTTCGATGACCAATCCACGCGAGGAAAGGCCCGCCAACGACGAGTTGTCCTATCTGGAGTCTCAAGGAAACCTTGAGTATTTGGCAAAACCCCCTCTCAAGACGGGCTTCGCCCCGTACGCTATCGTCATCGCCAACATCGACGCCCTAAAGGCGTTGGATATTGTTGCCACCTGTTTTCATGAACCTTCTTCGCGCCGCCGGCACGTCACGCTCTTTCGCAACCTGAGCGAGAATGGATTCGAGGCGCTCAACTTCGCAGCACCCGATACCAACCTTCAATACCATCGCGTCCTCGACAACGACGGCGTGCCCGTCTACACAACTCCGGGACTCACCTCTCTGACCGTTCAGGACTTCAATCGCGACGGCTATCGCGACGTTGTGGCCACGGGATGGTCCAGCGACGTACTGGTCTATTTCCCCGGAGACAAGACTACCTACTTCGGTGCCGCTGTCGCCTTTCCTTGCCCAGGCGGGCCGCGCGATGTCCAAGCCGCCGACTTCGACGGCGACGGCGAATTGGATCTGGCAGTGACGCTCTACAGCAGCGGCGAATTGGCGCTATTTCGCGGTGATGGCAAGGGGGCCTTTGCGGAAGTCACACGATTCCAAAGTCGTGGCCCCCTCCCTCACCAACTGGCCGCGACGGACATGAATGGCGACGGCGAACCCGATGTCATCGTGTCCCATTGTTTCACGAGCGATTCCGTGGTCATCTTCTATGGCGACGGGGGGTTCTCATTCAGTGTCTCCCAAGAAGTGGAAGTGGCCAAGGAGAACAATCGCGAAGTCGTCGAGCACGAAATTCGCGATCTTGTGGTGGGAGATTTCAATGACGACAAACGAGTCGATATGGCCGTTACGTGCCGCGCCTCGCGCCAAGTGGTCATCTTTGTGAATGAGTCGACAACATTGGGAATACGGCAATCATTTCGAAGAGAAGAGTATGTCTACAAAGATGCGCAACCGTACGCACTGTGCTCGGCGGACTTCAATGGGGATCAAAAACTCGATTTGGCCGTGACACTGTGGGGGCCTAACGCCGTGGCGCTGCTCCTCGGCAAATAGGATTTCCTCATAGGAGTTACGAGGCGCTCGGGGTCTTCCTCAGGTTCTTGATTCTCCGATTGAGCTCGGCCAAGCGGGCATCCGGTAAGAGCCTGCCTCCAAATCGGACCCTGTTGTATTCCTCCAACACGGTCTCGAGCAACTCGCGATCAATCCCTCCTTCTCCAGCGGGTGCAAGCTCGAGTATCTCGCGCGCGGACTTTCCACGACATTCGACCCCCAGCGCCTGTAATCGCCGTTTCAACCGCACAAACAGGCGCAACGCGCGCGTTTGGTCTGGCGTCAATTCGGCGCGATATGGGCGCGGCGCCAGGCGCAGAGTCGAGATATAGACCGCGGCCCAACCGATCGCGATGATCGCCATCAACCACAAGACCGTTCGCCCAATCGTGGTCTGCAACACGGGGGCCAGAAGGGCGCTTGGCTCCATGAAATCAAAGTCGCGCCGAAGAACACGGAGCGCCAGCAGTCGAAGGTCTCCCAGACGGAATCCGCCTTCGAATCCCACGATGTCCCGGAACCAGACCATCTTCGCATTCAGAATCTGATGCGAAATCGCTTGAATGACCGTGTCTACGATGGAAAGCTCCGGTTCGTTGCCTTGCGGCGCGGGATCGAACGTGACCCATCCAACTCCGATGAAATAGACTTCCACCCACAGGTGCGACATGTTCTTGCGAACAATATACGCGCCGTCGTTTTCGCTCCATTCGCCACCGCGATACCCCATCACAACGCGCGCGGGAATCCCCATGCTGCGCACCATCAACGCCATCGCCGTCGCGTAAAGCTGGCAGTGTCCCGTGCGGACAGTCAGCAGAAATTGGTCGACGGGATTGACAGATCCGAGTTCTGGCACATCCAGGGAGTAGACAAAATCTCTGCCGGAAAGAAACGACTCGACGGCCCTCACCTTGTCGTAGGTCTTCTCCTTACCCGCAGTGACCTCGCGCGCCAGGGCCACGCTCTGCTCGGATAGCCGGTGCTGCGTAAGGGTGCCAAAGTCGTAGCCAAGGACGTCTGCATAGTTTTCTGGAGCCGCGCGCAACTTGTCGGCGGAGAGCATTTCCACCTCGGAGACGGCCTCATAGCCCAAGGCTTGCTGCAACCGGCGTGCAGGGGCGACGGTAAAATCTCCGTTCACTTCCCACTGCACACGCCCCGATCTGACGCGTACCGAGCGCACGAGCGACAGTGCGGGCAACCCGTCTACCTCCGAATCGTCCAAAAAGATTTCCTGCCTGACAGTTCGTCTGTTGGGTAGACTCGACCTGTCTACCGAACTGTCCATGCCTGGAAAAAAGTAGAACTTCCCGGGCTTGTCGCGATATCGCTCCTCTGAGATCGGAACGCGCTCCCAGCGCACTCCGTCAAAACGGTTCAGGGACGTAACGCGCCAGTACATTCCCGATTCCGAGTCCCCATCGGGAGACATCAGCCTCCCGTCTTCCAAATCGGTGGCCAGAAATCTCCCATTGGGTTCATCGGGAAACGTCACGCGCATTACCGGGGCCTGATTCGGCACAATGCGGCCACCGCTTGAAAGGTCAACCGTGTCACTCAATCCCGTCGTCGATAGCGCACCCTGGCTCCCCCCGCCAAGACCGCCCGCCTCCATGCGTGGCGTGAGTAGGAAGATGCCGACCGTCATCATCACGGCGCCAAGCGAAAGGGCCGACATCGCAGAGATGAGATTGCGATCGAACAGGCGCGGTGCGCGCGAAGGTACGTAATCCTCCGGCTGGTTGATTTCCACAATTTCGGCCCAGGGTCGTCCGGCGTTCTCCAACGATTCCGAATAGACCAGCAGAGACAGGAACGTCCAGACGGCGCTGACCACGAACATGGAAAGCACAAGCCCATAGGAGGGATCGGGATCCAAATGGCAACCGGAAACAAGAAAGAAGAACGACATGAGAATCAGGTAGTGAAAATCCCGCGACCGTTTCTTGTGAAGCAGGAGATAACCTTGGATAAAGATGAATAGTCCCACAAGGCCAGGAACGACCCCTCCAAGGGCGAAAGGCAGCAAGGGCATGCCGATCACCGCGAACATGAGGGTAACGCCTCCCGTGAAGCGGCGATATCCCGGCGATGAGGCATCCATTCGCTCGCACCACGGCATAAGCAGCATAAACATGGTCGGGAAAAACAAAATGATCGGGCTGTATTCGCGCGTTGTCAGCAGCGCGAAATAGCCGCTGAACACCATGGCGGCCGTGCTGGCGCGCAGCGTCTTCAATACTCCCTTAGGCATGAATCACCTCGCGCGGGTCCAACACTCGGTTGTGCCCGGAAGCGTGGTACTGCCCCCACTGCCGGGGATCGGGCGATACAAACAGAAGCGTCACCCTGCGCTGTTCCTGGGAGAACTCGGGATGATTGAAAGGATCCGCGTCTCTCGACTCGCACGGATTCAGGCGCGAAAGCGCCTCGAGAATCTTGAGTGCGTGCGACTGCCCCTCCCCTTCCCCAACGCTCAGACTCGAGGTAACCATGGACACTGCATATTGGCGGTTCAACAGCGATTGTGCCAGCGAGGCCACCAATTCAATCGCCCCTTCGAAGCAGTCGTCGAAATCCGGCAGTTCTATCCGCCGCGTGTCGAAAATGAAGACAATGTGGCGCGCCGTTTGCTTTTCGAGTTCCTTGACCAACAACGTTCCGGTGCGGGCCGACGCGCGCCATGCGATGTGCCTCAGATCGTCTCCGGGGATGTAATCGCGCAAGCTGAAGAACTCGTCCCCAGCGCCTTGGGAAATCTGGGGCACGTCACCCGTCGTGCGCGACTTTTCGACCACCGCTGTTCGCACGGCGTGTACGCGCGGGTAAACAACGACTTCCCGAGGCACGGAAATGCGGCGCCTCGTTTCGATGAGTCCGAACGGAAAGGCCGTTGCGAGAACGATGTCCGGCAATTCGTATACGCCGCGTTTTGGAAACTGGCCGCTGGTTCGGATGATCGCCGCCCTTTTCGCGGGAATCGCCATCACGTACCCGACAGACACGCCCGGTTTGTCGGCATTCTCGACCCGCACGCTCACGGACGGCAGAATGCGCCGCCGGTTCTCGATACGCACCGTCATTGCAAACGTCTCTTCGCGGTGCACCGCGGCGGGGGCCTCTCGATCCACGCGAAGCTTCCGCAGACTGTATCCGGACAAGAACGCGGAGAACAGCACAAAAGAAGCCAACGCGCCGTAGAGCAAGTAATACAGATTGTTGCCCGTATTCCAGGCGGCAAGCAGCACAAGCAAAACGGTAACCAGAAAGATCTGGCCTCCGCGCATCAACCGCCGTCTGCGAAAGCGTTTGAGTATGGACATGGCGCTTATTCGGGCACGGGAATTTTCTGGACTATTTCCGCAATGGCGCGCGCACGGGCATTCGCCGATGCAATGGGGTTGTTGTCGCGAGACTTGACCAAGACTCGGTGCGAAAGCACCGGGCCGGCCATCGTCTTCACGTCGTCTGGCGTGACGTAGTCGCGGCCTTCCACGAGTGCACGGGCTTGGCATGCCTCATAGAACGACACGGACGCACGGGGGCTGGCCCCCAACTGAATGTATTCGTGAGCGCGCGTGCCTTGCACGATTGCCAGAATATACCGGGCCACGCTCTCATCGACCATTATCAGGCCTGTCACATCCTGAAGGTCCACGACTTCTTGAGCCGTCAGCACCGGCTCCAGATTCTCCAACGCCGAGATCGGGTCGCGCCGGCGCATGATGTGCAGCTCATCCTCGTTGCCCGGATACCCCATTGCCACTCGCAGCATGAAGCGATCCAGTTGAGATTCCGGCAGTGTGTACGTCCCCTCGTACTCGATGGGATTCTGGGTCGCAAGCACGATAAACGGTTTCGGAAGGCGGCGTGTCTTGCCGTCCACCGAGATCTGGAATTCGCTCATGGCCTCTAGCAATGCGCTCTGCGTCTTTGGCGGAGTCCGGTTGATTTCGTCCGCAAGAACGACGTTCGCAAAAATGGGGCCGGGGCGAAACTCGAAGTCCATCAACTTCTGATTGAGCACGGACACGCCCAGGATATCCGACGGCAACATGTCGCTCGTAAACTGGACCCGGTGAAAGGTCCCCTCTATCGAACGCGCAAGCCCCTGGGCCAGGGTCGTTTTGCCCATTCCCGGAACATCCTCGATGAGGATATGTCCTTTCGCAAGAAGACCCGCCACGCAAAGCTTGACGATCTCCCGCTTGCCGAATATCACCTTCTCGATACTCTCAACCAGCCTGGCTACTTTTTCGGCCACTTCCGGACTGATGATCGCCGTCTGCTGCACGCTTCGCTGCAATAGTCCCATGAACAAACCTCGCTATCGCCTACGACTCTTTACCTTCTCGTGAATCCCAACGCAAAGTATGATGGCACAAGACTATGGACACCGGCGTGCATTCGCTGTATTCCAGCGCAGGGCGATTTTATGTCATTTTCAAGGGTCTTGGCACTGCTCTCGCCAAAATCAAAGCCAACGCTCGAACCAATCGTCCGCCCGAAGCACCAGATCCGGCGTCATTTCCGCCCCATCGTTGTGGCTAACCTGTTCCAGCGCATCCGCTGCACCCAGAAGTTTATAGACACCCTTGGCAAGTTTTCCGGCTTTCTCACAACTCTTTGTATTGGATAAGTCAGGGTCGTTTAGGGCTGTAAGCACCAGTGTCGGGCTGGGCGCGCACAGCGCCAGAATGTGCTCCCAATCGAAAGCGAACGCGCGCTTCTTGATGGCATCGCCAAGTTGCGGCCAAAGCACTGGGCCATCGTCGCTCGCCCAGCGCCCTGGCTCTTTGTCGTCGGCGAAGCGCGTGAAGCCGTTGTAGGCGACACAGGCCTGAACGCGTTCATCAAATGCCGCCAGCAGCAGGGCATTGCAGGCGCCCAAACCATGGCCAACAACGCCTATGCGCGCCGAATCCACGCGTTTAGTCTCGCACAACGCGTCCAGCGCGTGTGCGTGGTCGAGCAACATCTTTCCCATCGCCGACATCTTGGGATAGTCCTTATAAAAGGACCTCGTATCGTAGGCCTTCAGACCGTGCGGGATCCGCTCCCCCGACGTGATGCAATCCGGCGCAAGCGTCACGTAGCCCAACTCGGCATAATGCTTCGCAAATGCCAACATGGGACCAGCGTCGATTCCCGCGCATTCGTCTTTGCCTCGCGGGATCATGCGGTGGCAACAAAGGATGCCGGGAACCTCGTCGCGCCCCTCCGGCACAAAGAGCCATGCCAACACACGTTCCCACTCATCGACGAAATAACTGATGCGTCTCCGCGTATACCCCGGGTACGACGTCTCGTCGAGGATTTTGACCTGCAGTTCGGCGCGGTCGCGTGAAGAGTCTCCGAGCGCGCTGAGAAGCAGCCGCTCCACTTCGATGCGCACAGCGCGCCACTCGGTATTCGTTTTCAGTTTCGCAAGGTCCTGCATAGTCGTTTCTGCTCCCTCGATGCGATTAATGCCAGCACCCGATCCTGCCCGGTGCAATGTGCATGGTAGACGCCGTCCGAAGAGAGTTCAACACAATCCTTGCGAAGGCGCTCGACGAGGCCCGCGGGATCTCTCGACTTGCAGGTCTATTTGAAGGCTCTTGCCCGTCGTAACGGGTTATTCCCTATCTAAAGCTCCACGCTGGAATGACCTATTCAATCGCAAACGCGTAAGCAGTCCCGTCGCGAAGAACGTCACAAATGCGGGAAGCCAATTTAAGGGTACGGGCACTTCCACGGGGTGGCTGATGTAGACGCCGCTCTCTTCAGCAGTCTCTCCCGCGGACACGGTAACGCTACGGCTTTCCGGGGCGTCCCACAGCGGGATAGCGCGGAACTCGATGCTGTGCGTTCCGGGTGTCAGCGCCGAGACGGTATCGCCGCTGTTGTTCCAGGCACCCGTGTCGACGCGCCACTGCGCCCCGTCGGCTACAGCCTCCTGAGGCAACATCATCACGCGCACGCCACCCGTGAGTATCGGGTTGGACGCCGCCTGTTGCCGGATGACTACGTCGGCAGGGCTTCCAAATGCGCCTGGTGCCGTGATGCGGAGAATGCCTTCGCGGGGCAGCGGGGACGCGTTTGCCGTGAACGCAACCGTAACCTTGCCGTTGTTGACTCCGGTATGCGCGCCCTGGATGCTGAGCCACGTGGAGCCGGTAACGACTTGCGCGGACCAGTTCATCGCGCCCAACCCCGACCGGATAAGGTCGAAGCTCTCCGTTCCGGCGGACTCGCCCACGTTGCGCGAGGCGGGTGTGACGTTCAGGAACACCACAGCTGTGCTGAGCAGGAAGTCAGCCTGGGAGGGGGCTCCCGCAAACACCGTCGCGATTCTGCTCGACGAATCGTAGTTGTCCGCACTAACCTGCACGGAATAAGTCATCGGCGGGAGACTCGTAACGACGAAGTCTCCCATCATGTTCGTCGTGGCGCTGAGGAACCCGGGGGATATCGCGATATGCGCCCCGGCGATCGGGGAAAGGGTGCGCAAGTCGCGCACCTTCCCGAACAGGGTGCCGGACAACGTGGGGTTGTTCTGGTCCACGGTGAACGACCGCACGTCGTGCGTGGATGGGCTTGCCCCAAACTCGTCCGTGGGGATAACGCGCCAGTAGTAGGTGGTCTGGT
>JBAZRU010000291.1:0-8210 GCA_041662805.1 Candidatus Hydrogenedentales bacterium
ATCCCCAAATGTGTATGGCGTGCTCTACCGCTTCCCGGCCAAACCAGAACAAACCGCCGAAAAACGCGAAGCACGGAATAGTGAATGCGTAACCGGCGATTACGAAACACCCGTCGCGCTCCAGCATTCCGAGGGCGAGGAGAAAGATGGGAATAGCTGCGATCATATTGGAGCCGGGTATGGGGAGGGGAAGCGATACGAGGGTGGCCAGGATGCTGATTAGAACGGCATTGGCGCGGATGACCGAAGGCGTTTCGCTCACTCCGGGCAAGCGAGGGTGGACGAGCCACTCGACTCGGCGCATCAGGGCCAGAAGCCGTTTGACGGCCGCCTCAAGCCGCTCGAAGGGGATGAGTCTGTTCCTCAGAAACCGGGGAAGCCACGGTTGCTTTCCCGCTGCGAGGAAGATGGCAACGAGGAACACGATGAGTCCAAGGGACTGCGTGATGACGGGAATGGGAATGGGCAGACACAGGGGGAAGCTGCAGAAGACGATCATGAGCGCGTGGGTGCGCCGTGGGAATAGGCGCATAATCTCCCCAAACGTCAGGTTTCTGCCACGAACGTTCTCTAGCAGGGATTGAAGTTCCTCTGCAAGCGAAGGGCCTTTCTTTCTCTTCCGCCTTGGCCCAAGTCTCAGCCGACGCGAAGTCGGGTTTGGAGTAGATTCAGTCATCGATTCCCTAACTGTATTGCTCCGATGCGCTAAGGAAACGCCCGAAAGCGCGTAAAAAATCCGCAACACGCCACCGCGAGAATTATAGCCGAATACGCAGCGAGCTGTCCTTCTTTCACCCCTCCCAATCCAGCGTTTCCGGCAAGGGAACCGCGAGAGCCCCAGTGAGCAGTTTGGAACCTACTTCGTTTGAAATCATTCGCGGTTCCTGCCACGATGGTTTGGCTATCCTGGTACATCAAACGACATCACGGGAGAGAGTCATGGAGATGATTCACCATGAAGTGAGCCGCCGTCACTTTTTGAAGACAGGGGTCCAGGCGGCGGCCACAGCGGCCGCAATGGGTACTGGTGTCAAGACGGCGGAGGCAGCACGCCCGGACGCCCGGAAGATCACGCTCAAGGATACAATTCCCTCCCGGCGGTTCGGCAAGACCGAGTACACGCTGCCCATCCTCGCCCATGGAGGCTCCACGCTGTGGGGAAACGAGGCGAAATACTACCGCGTGCCGGTGCCTACCTACGAGGCGCGGGTCGCCATGGTGCGAGACGCCTACGACAAAGGCGTCCGCTATTTCGACACCGCGCGCATCTACGGGGATAGCGAGAACATCATGGGCGAGGCCCTCAAGGATGTGAAGGACGACATCTACCTGGCGACGAAGGTGATGGTTCCCGAGCCCGAGAAGGTCCGTGAAAGCGTCGAAACTTCACTCAAGACCTTGCAGATGGACCGGGTGGAATGCGTCCAGATCCACGGGCCGATGATTGAGCAACTGAAGTTCGAGGGGGCGATGAAGCTCCACGCCGAGCTCCTTAAATTGCGCGACGAGGGCCTGTTCCGCTTTGTCGGCATGACCGGGCACAACGCCTTCGAAGAAATGTACAAGATGATTGCCACCGGAGGCTTCGACACGGTCCTCATCGCGTTCGGCTACTTCCGCCGGGGCTATAATACGCGCCATTCGGAAGTCTCCACGGAATGGCGGAACAACTGCATTGCCAAGGCGACGGAACTCGACATGGGCATCCTGGCCATGAAGGTCATGGGGGCGTGGGTATACAACCATAATTCGGCCCAAATGGTTCAAGGGTACGACCCGGCGGCGCTCAAGGCGCTCCCTGGTGCGGCCATCCGCTGGGTGCTGAGCGACGAACGCGTGCACCTGTTGAATATCGGGATGTCGCTCCCCACCGACGTGGACGACTGCATGAAGATCCTGACCGCCGACACGAAACTCACCCAGTCCGACCGGGCATTGCTGGCGGATTTCTCCGCAAAGGCGTACATGCACCCCACCATTCAGGAAATGCCAGTGGTGTAAAGCGCACTTTCGGAGGGTGGGTTTTCCAACCCGCCTTTCTATTTGCTGTTTGGCGAGTGCGGACGGCGGGTTGGGAAACCCGCCCTCCGAAGAATGAGACTGGATCGGTCGGATATGTCGGATCGGTCCTATGAGTTCGAAGAAAGCCATCGTTTTGATCCGCCACTTTCGGCGCTCGAAAATAAACTGCAACTTTTCCCTTCCTTGTGTGTATCTAATGGAGTACAAGCAGAATTGCGTGAGGTCTCCGCGCAACACCTGCTAGAATGTACGGGTTAACAGCGCAAGGCCGTGGCACGATGTGAGTGCCGGCAAACGGTGGAAGCGAACCCCGGGTCCGAATCTTCCCTACTCAAGTCGAGGTGCATCCCATGAGTGCTCAGACGCCGTCGCGTCGCTTATCGTCCTCGGTTATTGCCTTGGTTGTCGTGCTCTTTGCCCTTGGCGCAATCCTATTGTTTGCGTTCATGCCGAGCAGCGCGGAAGCGCCTGCTCCAACTGAGCCGCCCGCGCAGGAGGCTGCACCGCCTCCCGCCGAGCCCACGGCGAGTACCGAACAACCCACTCCCCCACCGCCTGCCGCGCCCTCGCCCAGCCTGGAGACGCTTAAGGTGGTCGGGTCGTTCCCCGTGGAAGGCGAACGGTTGGCGAACGACATCGTGGTGTACTTCAGCGAACCCGTCACCATTGCTGCGACTCAGGGGCAAGAAGCGCCTCTCCCGTTCACGCTCCAGCCTCAAGTGGAAGGAACCTTTAAGGTCGCAGGCAATTACGTTGCCTTCAAGTCCGACAAGTTTCCATTCGATCAGACTATCGAAATTCAGTTGAGCGACGCGATTCGTTCGGCAAGCGGAAAGCCGCTGGACCCGAACAACCGCACGTTGCACTTCGCGAAGTTCGCATTCGAACCCGCGCGCCTGTGGACCATGGAAGAGGGAGACGCGCGGACCGTGTTGGGCATCCGATTCCCGGCTACCGTGGATGCGGCCACGCTTCAACCGCAGATGACCGTCCGCGATGTGGACGGCCTGGCCGTTCCGTTCTCCCTTCAACCCGGAGACGAGGGTGGAAATATCCGGTTGACTGTCGAGGGACAGCCGAAGTGGCCTGTAGCCATCACGTTTGCCAAGGGATTGCCGGATGCGTCGAATTCGATGCATCTGCAGGAAGAGCGGGTCTTTACCTATCCCAGCAAACTGGACCTGACCCTCGACAAGGTTGAATGGGCGAAAGTTGAGGATGAAGAGCAACAGGTCCGGCTTCGGTTCTCGCAAGCCGTCGATCCGGCAATTCTCCCGGAATACGTCGCCATCAAAGACCACGAGACCAGCGACACGATTCCGTATTCAGTAGCGACAGAGGAACGCTCCACGGATCAACTGCTCGTGCTCAATCTGGAAGCCGCCGGCGCGACGACCTTGGATTTCGCCATCGCTGGCGGTCTGACCGGTTCCGAGCGTACTCGGGTGGCTGAAACCATCTCGCGGATACTGGAACCTGCGAAACCGGAAAGCCAGCCGTTCGAGGTCACGGACCAGTGGTGGGACGGGTACGGCGAGCGCTCCGGTCTGAAGCTAAGCATCGGGTTCAACCAGCGCGTCGAACCGAAAGAGATGCTGAGTCATCTCACGGTCAAACCGGAGGTGCCCAACCTCCGAATCGATCCGGCGTACAACCGCAGCCGGCTCTATATCCTTGGCGAATGGGAATCGAACAAGTCCTATGAACTCACCTTCGCCGAAGGAATGAAGTACGGGGAAGGCGCTGCGCTCACGGCGCCAGTCACGCGGTTGGTCCATACGGAACAGGTCCCGGTCTACCTCGGGTTTGGCCAGGAAGGCAAGTATTACTTCCCCCGCAGGGACGGTCTGCCGCTTGGGCTGGACTCGCGCAACGTTTCCAAAGCCCGCGTGAAGATTGGGCGCCTGTTTCCTTCAAACATCGCGGTTGCCGTCAGCGATGCCGAGAACGGCAAGCCGAACTGGCGATTCATGCAAACATGGAGCCAGGACGTTTCGTTCAATGAATTCGACATCGCGGCGACAATGGACCGCATGACCACAACCCCGTTGCCGCTCGACACGCTACTTCCCGAGGGAAAGCTCGGTGTCTTTGCACTCGCCGCATCCGACCGGTCTCCTAACGCCGAAGGCGATTACGACCGCGACACGAAGCTGGTGCTCTTCACCAATATCGGGTTGCTGACGCATTGGGTGAACGAGGAACTCGTCATCTTCGCGCACAACCTCTACTCCCTGGAGCCGCTGGCCCTCGCGAAGGTCACCGTGTACTCCGTGAAGAACCAAATCATGGGAACCACGAATACCGACGCCCAGGGCATGGCCAAGCTGGGACCCTTCGACACGTCGTTGGGCGCGCCCGGCGTCGCCGTCGTTGAGAGTGCTGACGACTATTCGTTCATCGAACTGAAAGCGCGCGAAGACGAGTCCATCGAATCCACGGATGGCATGCCGCGTTTCGACCGGAAGGCGTATGACGCGTTCATCTACGCAGACCGCGAGTTGTACCGGCCGGGTGAGACGGCGCATCTGCGCTGGATCGTGCGAACCAACTACGGCGACGCGCTCGCCAGCGTCCCGTTGCTCTTGAAGGTCATCAAGCCAAATGGTCAAGACTTAACCTCCGAGACAATCACACTCTCGGCATTGGGGACTGGCGGCACGGACCTTGCCACCCAGAAGTCCTATCCAACCGGCAAGTACACAGTGCAGGTCTTGGTTCCCGGGAACCAAACCCCAATCGGTACGTACCAATTCAGCGTCGAGGAATTCGTGCCAAACCGGATGAAGGCAACCGTGGTCGTGACGGAGCCGTCGTGGAGCGCGAACACGGACTACACGATTACACTCAATGCGCAGCACTTGTACGGCGCGCCCGCGTCGGACCGCAATTCGGAAATGAAGGTGGTATTGAAGCCGGGTGTGTTCGAGCCGGAAGCCTGGAAAGCCTATACCTTCGGAAACGATACCGAGTTTAAGACCGACGTTGTGGAACTCGGCGAAGCCAACACCGACGCGCAAGGCAATGCCTCGTTCGCGTTCAAGTACGTGCCGAAACCGGAAGCCAACCGCCCCTTGACGGCAATCGCGCTGGGCCGCGTGTTCGAATTGGGCGGACGCGCCGTTTCCGGCATCAAGGAAACGCCGCTGTTCCCCTCCGACATCTGCCTGGGCATTTCGGGGACCACCCCCGAGAGCGGCAGAGGCATTGACGTGAATGTCGCGGCGGTAACGCCTGCCGGGGCGGCCGCGGCCCTTCCAGCAGTCAAGGTAACGCTGGAGAGGCAGACGTGGAATTACTATGTCCGGCGCTATTACGACTCTTACCAACCTAAGTGGTCCGAGTCCTTCCAGGAAGTAGAAACGAAAGACGTTTCGCTTGCGGAAGGCAAAGGCACGATTTCGTTCGCCATGGAAACCTATGGCTACTACCGCGTCCGCGTGCATGCCGATCAGACGCCGCAGTTCAGCACGATGTCTTTCTACTCCTACGGGGGTGAGTGCAGCATTGTGAATCCGTCTCGCCCGAGCCTGATCAAAGTGACGCTGGATAAGCCGGTGTACACCGTTGGCGACGAAGCGGTCGTGCGTATAGAAGCGCCTTTCGACGGCAAAGGATTCGTCGTCGTGCAGGGACAAGAGATCCAACGGATAGTGGCAATCGACATTGTCGACGGCGTAGGCACCGCGCAGTTGCCGCTAACCCGCGATCAGTATCCGAATGTGTGGGTCGAGGCCACGGTGGTACACGCCATCAAGGAAGGCAGCAGCCAAGTGTACCCGTTCTCAAGCTTCGCAGCGGTGCCGCTGAAGGTCAACGATCCACGCCGGACTATCGCGATTGCGTATCCGGGGCTTCCCGAAGAAATCCGCCCCGCGCAAGACACGCAATTCACCGTGGAGACGAAAGGCGCGGATGGGCAGCCCGTTTCCGTGGAAGTGACGCTCGCGGCAATCGACGAAGGTATTCACTCTATCACCGGGTATACGAGCCCGGACCCCGTCGCTTACTTGTCGCGCTTGAGAAGCCCCGATTTCCGCCGCGCCCACTACTACGACAAGGTGGCGTACGACTTCGAGAAGCCCGCGCCCGGCGGCGACATTGAGGCGCTGCTCGCCAAGCGCGCGTCGGCCGTAGACGAGAATTGGATCAAGCCCGTGGCCCTGTGGTCTGGTGTCGTCACGACAGACGCACAAGGCAAGGCCGCGGTGACGATGAGCATTCCGGAGTTCACCGGTCAACTACGGCTGGTGGCGGTGGCGGCGTCGCCGGAATCGACGGGCGCACAGACGGGCTACGTCTTCGTGCGCAGACCCTACATCATGCAGACGAGCATGCCGCGCTTCCTGCTGCCCGGCGACAAATTCCAGTCGCGCGTGGTGCTTACCAACAATTCGCCCGATGAAGTGAAGGCCGTCGTGGGCTGGACCGTGAGCGGAACACTCACGCCCGCGTCGGGCACGAAAGAGACCCAAGTTCCACCCAAGGGTGAATTCGCGTTCTCCGTTGACCTATCCGCCGCGCAGGCCATCGGACAAGGTGAGATCCAATGGTATGCGGCGTTCCAGGCGGCAGACGGACATGAACTGGATCGCGTGACCGAGACGGCCCCAATTCCGGTGCGCGCACCCGCTGCATTCCAATCTCATAATGAGTTGATCATCCTCAAGCCGGGCGAGACCACGACCATCCGCAACACAAAGTTCCTCGACGATGCGCGGACGGAGATGGAAGTCTCGGTGGGACCGAGTCCGCAATTGCGGTTGGCGGAAGCATTGAAGCACGTCGTTGGCTATCCCTACGGGTGTGTCGAACAAACGACGTCAAAGTGCCTTCCCATGTACCTGCTGCGGAAGAGCGCCTCGTTGACGGAACTCACCTTGGAGAAGGGTCAGACCATCGATGCGTATTTGCAGGCTGGAATTGACCGCCTGTTCTCGATGCAGACCCCTGTCGGCGGGTTCGGTTTCTGGCCAGGCGCGAGCGACCCCTATCCCTATGGGTCGGTGTACGCGCTGCACTTCCTCACCTTGGTGAAGGAAGGGCGCGAGATTCCTTTGCCCGAAGCCAGTTTTAAGCAGCTTCAGGACTATGTCCGCAACCTGATCACGAGTTGGGACGGCTCGGGGCAGCAGTCCGATCTGTATCTGCGCGCCTATGCCGCGTACGTGCTGGCAATCGGCGGTGACACGGAGGCCATCAAACAAATCCAGCGCTTCGACACCATCAGCATTCCGCGCGCTTCGCGATTGCTATTGGCGGCGGCGTTGGCCGTGTCGACGAAAGACAGCGACCGCGTCAAGATGTATTTGACCAAAGCCCCGTTCCAACCGTACACGGTAACGGAATACGACGGGACCTTGAACTCCGACGTCCGCAACACGGCCATCGAGTTGCTCACGTTGCGGCAGATTGGCGGCGACAAGACGGAGATCGCAAAGAAAGCGCAAGACGTTATTGCGTGGATCGAAGCGCACCACTATGGCACGACCCACGAGACGGCGTTCGTCATCACGGCGCTGGCGGAGTACCTCAACGATCTGGCGACTGACATCGAAATGTCGTCCGCCGATATCACAGACGCCAAAGGCGCGTCCAAGATTACCGGCAAGCAGAGCTACAAAGGCGCATTCGACGGGCCCGGGCTTGTCTACACGGTGAACAACACCGGCAAGACGGAGCTGTACGTGAATGCGACCACACGCGGTATTCCCGAGCACGTGGATGAGGCGGAAGTCGTCAGCGGCATGAAGGTGACCCGGACCTTGTACACCGAAAGCGGCGAGACTATCAGTGGAAACCAGTTCCAGCAGAGCGCCAGCTATGTTGTCGGCATCACCCTGACCTGTGATAAGAGCGTGAAGAACGTCGTCGTGGCGGATTTGTTGCCTGCGGGATTCGAGATTGAGAATCCGCGCCTGGAGGCCGACGCGCTTCAGGGCGACGTGTTCAGCGGGTCCATCATGCCGACCTATACGGATGTCCGCGACGATCGGCTGGTAGCAGCGTTCGATGCGCTCGACGCAACCACGCACAAATTCTTCTACATCGTGCGCGCGGTGACGCCGGGCTCGTTCCAGCAACCTGCCGTGCAGGCGGAATGCATGTACGACGCATCGGTGCGCGCGCGTTCGGTGCCGTCGGTGATTGAGGTGGTGGCGCACTAACCACGGGAATATTCATGCAAT
>JBAZRU010000292.1:0-8196 GCA_041662805.1 Candidatus Hydrogenedentales bacterium
CGACGCCGGAGACGAAGCGTTTGTGACACGACTTATCCACTACCGGCTGAAGACTACGTTCCGCCTCGGGGCTTCGGCGGAAGCCTTGGCGCACGCGGTGGTCATGACGCCGGCGATGGTGACGCGTGCGCTCGATTCGTTAACAGCCGCTGGCCACGCGTTTGCCCTCGAAGAGGGCTGCTTCATTGAGAGCCAAAGTTACCGCGAATGCGTCGATGACGTCGCGGCGCGATTGAAACACGCGCGGGACGTAGAAGGGGCCATGACCGTGACGCTGAGCGCTCTCCGCCAGTCGCTAAACTGGCCCGACCCGCTTTGGCGCAGGGTCCGCCGGGAATTGGAGGAGCGCGACCTGGCCGTGTTTCGCGGCAATCAGATTGTGCTTGAGGGGGCCGAGGCCGCACTGAACCCCGATGAACGGAAGCTGTTGCAGCGCATTCTCGCCATCTACCGGGAGCAGGGGTTTCACTCGCCGCGTCCCGACGAACTTCCGGTATTGACGGGCGCAACCGTCGCGAAGACGGAGCGTCTCCTGGAATTCCTCTGCCACGACGGGCGGCTGGTCCGCCTGGCGAAGAACGTCGTGCTGAGTCGCGAGCATTGCCGGAAAGCACAGGACCTGATTATTGGTATAATCATAGATAAGGGGGTGTTGGATTCCGCCGACTTCAAATTCGCCATCGATTCGACGCGGAAATACGCGCTTTCCATTCTCGACTTTTTCGATGCACGTCACGTAACGGTGCGGCTGGGCAATGACCGCAAGTTGGCGCCCAACTACCAAAGGAACCTGTTGGAACCATGAAGCGCCATTCTAAAGAGAGGTTCGCCGCGTGGGGTGTGATGCTCCTCGCGTTGGTCTTGCTTGGCATAGGCCTCGCGCATACGCACAGGGTATTCGACGCCTCCGCCGAGGAATTTGGTCTCGTTGCGTTCATGAAGTTGCCCGATTGGCAGATGGTCGTGGATTCCACGTTTGGAGGGGTGACCCGCAAGGACGGCAAACTCTACAGCACCTACGACCGGGCGGCATCGGGCGGTAAACGCGCCTGCCCCACTTGACAATAGAAACCGTTTGGCGGCCATGGGCGCCGCCCCAGGATACCCCCTATGCTTGAAATGCTTCGAGTTAGAACGGTCGAGCGCCGGATCACGCAAGTGATCTCGCTGATTGCCTTGCACAGCTCCTGGGGCCCGGAGTTCAAATGGCTCTGCAACCCGGTACTGAGTTGTCATTCGTGCGTGCTCGCGTGGTTTGCCTGCCCAGTGGGCGTTTTCGTGCACTACTCGGGTTTCCATACAATCCCCTATCTTGCCTTGGGGATGGTCCTCTTTCTCGGGGTCCTGTTTGGCCGTCTGCTGTGCGGATGGGTGTGTCCTTTCGGCTTTGTTCAGGACATGCTCTACAAGATACCCAGTCCGAAGTTTCATTTGCCGCATTGGACGGGTTACCTGAAGTACGTCGTCCTGGGTTTGACGGTCATTGCATTTCCCTTCGCGTTCGGCGAACAGACCATGCTGTCCTTTTGCCGGATCTGCCCCGCGAGCGCCCTGCAGGTCACCATTCCCAACGCCATTTTTGGGGGAGTCACTACCCTTAGCGTGGCCTCTATCGCGAAGCTGGGAATCCTGGTTGTCGTGGTTGTTGGGGCGGTGCTGAGCAGCCGGTCGTTCTGCAAAGTTGCGTGTCCCATCGGCGCTATCCTCGCCCCGCTCAACCTGCTTTCATTCTGGAAGATAAAGGTGCCCACCCAGAATTGCTCGGGGTGCCGGAAGTGCAACAACGCATGCCCACAAGACGGGCTGCCACAAGTTCGCGTGGCCCAAGGGGTCTCCGCCAGCCGCACCGCGGAGTGCGTCTTCTGCTATGAGTGCCAGACAACCTGCCCCATGCCGTTGCGGGACGCCGAGTCCAGCACGGTGGCGGGAGAGTCGCAGGCCTGATAGCGGCCAGGCACTCCTAGTTCCTCGGTGCATGCGGCAGCGTGCACTACCTACCCATCGTTAGGGTTTGCAAACCGTTGCGCAGCCTCCGATAATGACGCTGTCCTGGGTGAAGGCTGAATGTGGGAGACCCGCCATGAATCAGCATGTCAGCGAGTTGGAGTCCCGCAAGGTTGCCGAAGCGTCGCGGCAGACGGAATGGAAACAGCCCAGTTTTCTGCGCGAATTGTTCCTGGGCAATTTCCGTCCGGAGTTGCTGCCGCCGTATCCGACGCGCGGATTCCGTCCCGAATTCCAAACCACCTACGACGCGTTCAAGCGATTCCTGATCGAAGACGTCGATGCGACGGCGATCGACGAAACCGGCGAGTATCCGCCGCGTGTGCTCGATGCGCTGGAGAAGATGCGGGCCTTCGGTCTGCTGGTCCCCAAAGAGTACGGCGGGCACGGACTCGACAAGGTCGAGTGGTGCAAACTCATGGAATTACTCGCAAGCTACGAGGGCAATCTGCTGGGGCTGTTGTCGCCGCACCAATCCGTGGGCGTGCCCGAGACCATCAAGCAATTTGGCACGCCGGAGCAGAAGAAGAAATACCTGACGCGGTGCGCGGCAGGCGATATCTCCGCATTTGCATTGACGGAGCCGGACGTGGGCTCGGACCCGGCGAGGCTTGCCACGACGGCGCAGCTCACGCCGGAGGGCGACGCATACATCCTCAACGGGCTGAAGCTGTGGTGCACCAACGGCACGCTCGCGAAACTACTGATCGTGATGGCGCGTCATCCCGACACGAAAAAGATCAGCGCGTTCGTCGTCGAGACGGACTGGGAAGGGGTGACGGTTGAATGCCGTTGCCGCTTCATGGGACTGCGCGCCTTGGCGAACGGCGTCATGCGGTTCGACAACGTGCGCGTGCCGAAAGAGAACATCGTCGGTGGCGAGGGCAAGGGGCTTAAAACCGCGCTGACCGTGCTCAACGTGGGACGCCTGTCGGTGCCCGCGGGCGCGGTCGGCACGGCGAAGAAATGCGTCGAGATCTGCCGCCGCTGGGCGGGCGAACGCGTGCAATGGGGCAAACCCATCGGTAAGCACGAGGCCATCTCGCACATGATCGCGGACATGACGACGACGGTGTTCGCGATGGAGGCGATTGCGTATCTCGCCGCAGAGATGGCCGTACAGGGGACCTACGACATCCGGCTCGAAGCCGCCGCTGCGAAGGAATGGAGCACCTGCCGCAATTGGGAGATCGTGGACAACACGTTCCAGATACGCGGCGGGCGCGGGTACGAAACGGAGCGGTCGCTTGCGCAGCGCGGCGAAGACCCGATCCCCGTGGAGCGCATGATGCGCGACTCGCGGATCACGAAGGTGTTCGAAGGCGCGAGCGAGATCATGCACCTCTTCATCGCGCGCGAAGCCGTGGACAAACACTTGCAGGTGGCCGGCGCAATGGTCGATCCCGAGGCGTCACTCGGCACGAAGCTGGCCGCGCTGCCGAAAGCGGCGCTGTTCTACGCGGCGTGGTATCCCTCGCGCTGGCTGGGCTGGGGGCGCTGGCCGCGCTACGCCGAATACGGCGCGCTCGCGATGCACATGCGCTTCATCGATCGCAACGGACGCAAGATGGCCCGGCAGATCTTCCATGGCATGATGGCGTATCAGGGAAAGCTGCAACACAAGCAGGCATTTCTGTTCCGCACCGTGGACATTGCGATGGAACTGTTCGCGATGTCGGCGTCCGTCGTGCGCGCGCAAACCCTGGTCAAGGAAAACCACGCCGAAGCCGCGAAGGCCGTGGCGATCGCGGACGTGTTCTGCAAAATGTCACGGCGCAAAGTCCGGCACCTGTTCCACGACTTGTGGCACAACGACGACGCCGCGAAATACCACACCGCGCTCGATGTGCTCGACGGGAAACACACCTGGATCGAGGACGGGATCATCGCGCACGACGAAGCAATCTTCCCGCCGTGTCTGGCGCAGGTTCACCCCGAGTCCGCGGAGAGCTACGGCGAAGCGCATACGCATGCTTTCAAGTAGCGACTGTGGCTCAGAGGAATGGGTAATTCGGGAATGCTATGCTATAGTCTGATTAATACTTCGAGTGTCGGAAGATGAAGAAACAAGCAGTATCGCATGACGCAAGCATTCGGCGGATGGTACAACGTATCGTCCTGGGGTTCGACCCTGAACGAATCATCCTATTCGGTTCGCATGCGCGGGGTAACCCCGGTCCCGATAGTGACGTAGACCTCATGGTCGTGGTGTCCGTGCCGGGATCGAAGAGAGAACGGCAACTGGAGATCCGTTTGGCGCTGCACGATATTCGAGTGCCTAAAGACATCATCGTGAGCACCCCTGAAGAATTCGAGTGGCGGAAGAGTATTGTCGGGACGATTGAGGAGCCTGCCGCGCGCGAAGGAAAAGTCCTTTATGCCCGGCAGTGAAGACGTATTTGCTGTCGTTCGCGAATGGGTGTTGAAAGCGGAAAATGATCTGACGAACGCCACGCACACGTTGAAACTGCGCGATGATTGTCCCACGGACACAGTGTGTTTTCATGCACAACAATGTGTCGAGAAATACCTCAAGGCGCTGTTGGTTCTGAAAGGCATTCGATTCCCAAGGGTGCACAATATCGAGGAACTCATTGCGTTGGTGCCGAAAACCGACCGCCCCGAACTCAGTGCCGACGAGCAGGAACGATTGACTGACTTTGCCACGGTTACGCGGTATCCCGGAATCTACGAGCCCGTTACGTTGAGCGACGCGCGTACTGCAGTCAGTGTCGCGCGTCGAGTACGACGTAGCATTCGGAGCGTCTTGCCGAAGTCGACGACCACTAGGCCGAAGAAATAGCGCAAGCTCACTGCGGAGAGACTCATGTCCGGCGAATGCACGGGCGAGGATACATGATGGCTGACGCATTGGCGGGCATCAAGGTAATCGACTGCACGCGGTTGTTGCCCGGCGGACTGTGCACGATGCTGCTGGGCGACCTAGGCGCGGATGTCGTCAAAATCGAGGAGCCGGGCCGCGGCGACTACATCCGCACGATGCCGCCGTTCGCGGAGTCCGAGAGCTACATGCACCTCGTGCTAAACCGCAACAAGCGAAGCGTCACGCTGAATCTGAAGACGGAGGCGGGCTGCGACGTGTTGCGCGAGATGGTGCGGCACGCCGACATCATCGTCGAGGGCAACCGCCCCGGCGTAATGGACCGCCTCGGCGTCGGCTACGAGAACCTGAGCCAAGTCAACCCGGGCATCATCTATTGCGCCATCACCGGCTACGGCCAAGACGGGCCCTATGCGAACATGCCCGGCCACGACCTCAATTACATGGGCATCGCGGGCGCGCTCGAACTCTTCGCGCGGAAAGGCGAGACGCCGCTGCCGCCGGGCCTCACCGTAGCCGACATTGGCGGCGGCGCGCAAATGGCCGTGGTCGGCATCCTTGCGGCGCTGCACGCGCGGCGGGTCTTAGGCAAGGGGCAATTCATCGACATCTCCATGACCGACGGCGTCGTGTATTGGCTGTCGCTGTTCGCCGCGTGGCAGTTCGGATTCGGCAAGAGCCCGCGCGGCGGCGAGCACGTGTTGCTGGGCCAGTTCCCGTGCTACGCGGCATATCCCGCCGCGGACGGCAACATCACGGTGGGCTGTCTCGAACCGCATTTCTGGGCGAACTTGTGCCACGCGTTGGACCGCCCGCAGTATGTGGCCGAGCAATTCTCGATGGATCGAGCCCCGGCGATCTTCGAAGATCTGAGCGCGGTTTTCAGGACGAAGAGCCGCGCGGAGTGGTTCGCATACTTCGCCAGCAAGAACGTCTGCGTCGGGCCGTCGTATACGATCGAAGAAGCCATGAACGACCCGCACATCCAACACCGGCAGATGTTCACGACCGTGCAGCACCCCACGGAAGGCGAGATCCATCAGTTGGGGAATCCCATTAAGCTCTCGGCAACTCCCGGCAGTATTCGCCGGCCTCCGCCGCAATTGGGCGAACACACAGCGGAGGTGCTTGCGCAGTTGGGATATGACCACGAGGCGTGCGAGAAGCTACGCGCCGAGGGTGTGCTCTGAGGTCGTCACTCATAGGTCCCATGAGTCCTATGGGTCTCTTTGATCCTCTTCGTCCTTTTGGTCCTTGAGGTCCTTTTGGTCCTTTCCCAAAATTACTCTACAATCGATCCCCTGACCCCAAAACAAACGACCCGAGGAAACCACTATGAAGCGATGGCGGATAGCGGGCATCAACTTCGACCACATGCACATGGGCGACAATCTGCGGATGGCGAGCGTGCACCCGCAGTGCGAGATCGTCGGCATATGCCACGAGCAGCCGGAACGGATGCAGCATACGATCCAGAGTCTGAGCATCCCCGCGGACCGTGTCTTCACCGACTACCGCGCGTGCATCGAGAAGTCAAAGCCGGATCTCGTGCTGTTGTGTCCGGCGACGGCGCGGCACGGCGAGTGGACAGAGAAGATCGCGCCGTTTGACGTGCACATCATCATCGAGAAACCCTTCGCGGCATCGCTCGCCGAGGCGGACCGGATGGTCGCGGCGATGACCCCAACCGGCAAAGTGCTGGCAATCAACTGGCCGATGGTGTGGCGTCCGTCGCACCGTACGACGAAGCGATTGATCGACGAGGGCGTCATCGGCGAGGTAATCGAGGTTCATTACTACAACGGCAACCGCGGGCCACTCTGGCACGTGGCTGACAAAGTCGAAGTAAGCGCCGAGGAAGTAGTGCGCCAGAAGCCTACGACGTGGTTCTACAAAAAGGACCATGGCGGCGGCTCGTTGCTGGATTACCTGGGGTACGGCGTCACCTTGGGCACGTGGTTCCAGGGTGGCCGCAAACCCATCGAGGTGACCTGCGTCGTGGACCAGCCGAAAGGCCTGGAAGTCGACGAGCACAGCGTAACCGTCGCGCGATACGCCCACGGCTTGTCGAAGTTCGAAACACGGTGGGGTACCTTCACGGACCCATGGACGCAGCAACCGCAACCCAAGTGCGGTTTCGTCATCGTGGGGACCGAGGGGACCATTGGCAGCTACGACTACGATCGCACCATTCGCCTGCAACGGGCCGATTGCCCCGAAGGCCGCGACGTTAGCGTCGACAGTCTCGCGCCGCCATTTCAGGATCCCATTCAAACGGTCATCCACTGCATCGAGAACGAACTCGAACTCGACGGGCCGCTGTCGCCCGCCGTATCGCGCATCGGCCAGCAACTTGTGGACAGCGCCGTATTGAGCGCCCGCGAAAAGCGCACCGTCCCGCTGGTGGAGTGACGCCCATGTCGAACGACCGCGAATGCCGCGCCCCGCAAGACGTGCCTGTTATCCCCGCGCCCGAATTGCCGTATCTTCCCCGCGACCCGAAGACCTACCGGCCCAACATCGGGTTGATCGGCTGCGGCGGTATCGCGCCGTATCACCTGCGCGCGTATCGGCGAGCGGGCTATCGCGTGTCGGCGCTGTGCGATGTCGTTGCCGAACGCTCCGAGGAATTGCGACGCGAGTTTTTCCCTGACGCGACGGTCGCTACGGATTACCGCGAGGTGCTCGCTCGCGAGGATATCGACGTCGTCGACCTGGCCACGCATCCCTCCGAGCGCGTGGCCATCGTCGAAGAAGCACTGCGCGCGGGCAAGCACGTCCTCAGCCAGAAGCCGTTTGTGACGGACCTCGACGAAGGTAGACGGCTTGTCGACTTGGCGGAAAAGTGCGGGCTCTGGCTTGCGGTCAATCAGAACGGCCGCTGGGCGCCGCACTTCAGCTACATGCGGCAGGCCGTCGATGCGGGGTTAATCGGCGACGTGACCGCGCTCCATCTCGCGCTCCGGTGGGACCACAACTGGACAGCCGACACAACGTTCAACGACGTGAGGCACCTGATCCTCTACGATTTCGCCATTCACTGGTTCGACATCACGACCTGCTTCATGGGCGACCGCGAACCGCGCCGCGTGTATGCATCCACTGCCCACTCGCCCGCGCAACGCGCCAAGCCATACCTGTTGGCACAGGCCCAAATCGAGTACGACGGCGCGCTGGCGTCGCTGTCATTCGACGCGGATACGCGGCACGGGGCCGAGGACCGCAGCGTTATCGTCGGAACGAAGGGCGTACTCGTCAGTTACGGTCCGGACATGAACTCGCAAACGGTCCAACTGCACACCGCCAACGGCGTCGCAACGCCCGTGCTCGAAGGCGATTGGTTTGCGAAC
>JBAZRU010000293.1:0-8168 GCA_041662805.1 Candidatus Hydrogenedentales bacterium
GCAGCGCTCCGTGCACCATTCTTGGGCCGCGACCCGGTAATCGGATGTCACCGAAAGGTCCACGTACTCCATCTCGAAATCCAGATGATCGAGCACGCGCTGCTGCGGCGCGCCGTCAACTACCTCGATAACTGTTCGCAGCGCCCCCGTGTTGTCGATGGCCTTCTGGAAGACACGCGCAAACAGCGCCGGGTCGATTGCCTGCGGGATATAGAGCACCATGGCGTTGTTGTACAAGGGGATAGTGGGCTGCAGCTTCTGTCCCAGGTAGAAGACGAGCTGCGCGCGGGTAAGATTCGAGCGCTCGTAGATATCCAAACTACCTTCTCCCAGAATCCCCCGAAATGTTGGCGCAAATGCCGCGTCCCTATGACGTGGCAACCATGTCTCCCAATAGCTGTCCGCCCCGAGCGCATCGACACGCCCGTGCGCCATCTGTTGACCCCCTGTCACGCAAAAAAGCTCCGAAACGACCCCGCCCTGCGAACGGTTGCCGTGTTCAAATTCTCACAACGATTTCTCAACCCAGTGTGCGGCCTCGAATTGATTGCCGTTCCAACCTTACATAATGTCAATTCAGCCACTCCAGAGCAAGCAAGGGGTACCCCTCCCGGCCCGGTCATTACGGCTTTCCGCTTCAACGCTACGCCAACAGGGACGCGTAAACGTCTAGAACGGCTTTCGCCTGCACATCCAAGGAAAAACGCGTAACCGCGCTTTGCCGCGCGGCCTTGCCCATTTCCCGCTCACGGGCGCGGTCGCCGCAAAGACGCAGCAAACAAGCATACAAGGAATCCGGACCTCCGTCATAGACAAATCCGTCTACGCCGTCGCTCACAATTTCACGCAGCATACCCCGGTCGGCAACGACTGCGGGCTTCCCCATGGCCATGGCCTCGCGCACCGCCCGGCATGACCCGTCGCTTCCAGGAACCAGGAACACCTTCACACTAAACGCTTTGAGCATGCCAACATAATTCTCGCCGGATATATATCCAGGGAAATGGACGCGCTCCGTCAAGTTCAATTCACGAACAGGCTGTTTTCCTACCATCTCCTGCTTCGTGCCCCGCCCGACAACAATGGCGTGGACATTCTGTCCGTCATCGACAAGCATACGAATAGCGCGAAAAAAATCGTCGTATCGCCGGTGGGTTTGCATCCTAGCCACAATTCCCACCACAAATGCATCATGAGGAATTCCCAGCCATCTGCGTCCGTCCGGGACGTCGCGGGAGGGGTCAAATCGCTCCACATCCACCGCGCCCTGAACTACTCGCATAGACTCCCGCGGGTAGCCAAAGGTTTCAAGGTCATGCGCGAGAGCCACTTGCGACGGTTCCAGTAGGCGGGCTGTGCCTGTGAGCAACTTGCCCTGCCTGCCAACGTGCTGAAATCCGAGTCCTTCATAGCTGGATCGCACGATGGGAATTCCGTGGCTTCGTGCAGCCCGCAATGCAATCCGGTGATCGTTGTCGAGGTGGCAGTGGATAATGTCGTAGCGATTGGCGCTCAGAAAACGACCCAGGGCCATGCTGTCGAAAAAGTTGCGGACTGGGTGCCGATGCTTCCCCATGCGAAACCGGAGGATCGGTTCGATGCCCCGGTCGCGGGCGGTCTCCAGCATGGTATGAGGCACCCCCTCCGGCAAAGGCGGGCACGCAAAATCCGCGTCGACACCGAGCTTCCTGAGCGAGAGGCAGAGATTCAGCGCTGGTTCGGCCGGTCCCGTCCATTTCGCATTGCTGAAGAGGTGGAGGACCCTCATGGTCTTGGAGCCGTGTGCAGTCGAGTCACGCGTCTACACGCCGTTCATTTTGACGCTGACCAACTGGGAGACGCCACGCTCCTGCATCGTGACGCCGTAAAGCGCGTTTGCTTGGCCATCGTCTGCTTATTGTGGGTGATTACGATGAACTGGCTCTGGTCCGTGAATTCATCGATGATCGTCAGGAACCGCCCGATATTGGCGTCGTCCAGCGGGGCGTCCACCTCGTCCAAAACGCAGAATGGACTCGGCTTCGCCTTGAAGATGCTAAACAAAAGCGCCACAGCCGTCATCGCGCTCTCGCCGCCGGACAGCAGCGAAATCGAGGTCGGCTTCTTGCCGGGCGGGCGCGCTTCAATCTCGATCCCGGACTCAAGCGGATCGTCTTCGTTCAGAAGATACACGCGCGCCTGACCTCCGTTGAACAACCTCCGGAAGAACGCACTGAAGTTCTCGGCGATACGGTTGAACGTATCCAAAAACATCTCGCGGATCCGCTTGTCGCTTCGGTCAATGACGCCAAGCAGCGCGTCTTTGGCCTGATACAGGTCTTGGGACTGCGCCTGGAGAAATGCGTGACGCTGCTCCAGCGCCTCGTATTCCTCAATCGCCATCAAGTTCACTTCGCCCATGCGTTGAAGCTTGGCCCGAATCTCGTTCACCAGACTCGTCCGCGTGTCCGCGTCGTACTCGTCCGTTCCAACTTGCTCTTCGGTCAGGGCCGACAGTGCAACGCTGTACTCGGAGAGAATTCGTTCCTGGAAAAAGCCGACGCGATCCTCGTTCTGCCGCAGCGCGAGTTCCGTCCGATGCACTTCCGACTGCGCTCCTCGGGCTTCCTCGCGCAAATGCTTCAGCTCTTTCTCAATCGTCTCGCTTTCGTCCAGCAAGGTCTGTAGCTGATTCTGCGCGTCCACCGCCTTCTTCGTCGCTTCTTCTCTCGTCTCCGAGAGGGCGACGGATCGCTCGACGTGCAGCTTGATGTTCTCTTCGATTTCGGCGCGCTCCAGCTCTACTTGCTCGATGATCCCGTCACGGCGTTCCGCTTCGGCTTGGGCTTCGGCCCGCTCACGCATCAGCCGCTGCCTTTCCCGGTCGATCTCCTCCAAGCGCTGAGCAAGCCCCGCTTGCTTCAGACGTATGTCGGATAACTCGCTCGTGAGCACGCTCAGGCGCTGCCGCGCGTGCGAAGCCGCATCCTGGGCATCGGCAAGCTCCTGTTGGAGCAATTCATCATCGTTGATCGATGCATCCGCCTTGGCCAAAGCCTCTTGGCGCTCCGCGTCAAGCAAGTCGCGCCGCGCGCACAGCTCGTCGCGCTCGCTCCCGAGAGTCTGGCCCGTTTGCACCATGCTGTCCAATTCGGCGGCTTGGCGCGCGTAATCGACCGACATGACGTTCAACTCTTGCCTGCACGTCTTCAAACGTCCGTCAAGGACCGTGATCTCTTCCGAATACCGCGCGATGTTCTCAGTGGCGCTTTTGCGGCGGTTGGCCAAGTCCGCAATCTGCTTCTCCGCTTTCGCGACGCGCAGCTCCAGGTCGCCAATCTCCGCGCTGCGTCCGAGCAGGCCGCGGCTTTCATGCTTCGTACGGCCGCCCGTCACGGCTCCCGCCGACGACACGACCTCGCCGTCCAACGTCACCAATCGCGGGTGATTCGCGCACGAGCGCGTGATCCGGATCGCGTCGTCCAGCGTACGCACAATGATCGTGCTGTGAAGCAGATACTCGACGACATGCTGGAGTCTCGGTTCGAAGCGAACATAGTCTATCGCCTGCCCGATGACGCCCGGCTTGCCGTCGGCATAGGGCGAATGGCTGTCGCCCCGTTCGCCGCGCCCGTGCCCGCGCACCGTATCCAACGGCAGAAACGTCACGCGTCCCGCCGCCGTGCGCTTGAGGAAATCGATGGCGCTCTTCGCCGCTTCGGCGTTTTCCACCACGACGTTGTTGATGTTGCCGCCGAGCGCGGCTTCGATGGCCTGCTCATACTCCTTGTCCGAAGACAAGAGATCGCCCACGGGGCCGATGATGTCGCGCACGTCCATCATGTTCTTGGAGGCGGCCTTCATCACGGCGCGCACGCCGATGGCGAATCCCTCGTAGTTGTCGCGTAGTTCGCGCAACGAGTTCAAACGCGCTTCGAGGCTGCTCTTCTGCTCGCGCAGCGTCCGCCACTGTTCGTCCACGTCGCGCAGCGTATCCGTTTCGCGCACGCGCGACGCAACGGCTTGCTCGCGGTCGTGTTCGAGCGAGGCCAAGTCCTGCTGCTTCTCGGATTCCACGCGCCGGGCCGTTTCGAGCACCGCAAGCAGTTCGTCGTGGCGCGACGAAACGGAGCGCTGACGTTCGTAAATGGCAGCGAGTTGCCGCTCGACTCCTTCAATAGTCTCACTCAGCTTTTCGAGTGCGGTCTGCGCGCGGGCGCGGTCGGTCACGCGCTCGGTGTGACGCGCACGCATCGCTTCCAACCGCGCTTCGGCTTCCGCCACTTCGGTTGCCGCCTGTGCGTGCGCTTCGACCTTGAGATTGATCTCGTTGCCCGACAGTTGGACCGCGCTTCCGATCTCGTCGGCCTGGCTGCCGGTTCCGGCCACTTGCTCGTCCAGGGTCGCGGCCCGCTGCAACAGGGCTTCTTTCTCTTGCGCGGCGGCTTCGATCTTCTCGCCGCAATACTCGATCTGCTGCCGCTGGAGCGCGATCTGGCGTTCGATCTTCTCCATCTCGGACTCGATTTCGTAGACGCCTTGTTGCCGCGCCAAACGAACCCGCTCGACTTCGAGGCGATTGAGATTAACTTCCTCGTGGCGCGCTTCGAGTCCCGATATCCGCACCGACACCTTCTCGTAGCGGTCGGTCGATTCGGAAAACTGGTGCTTGAGGATTTCAATTTCCGAGGTCAGGCGCACGAATTCGAGCCACGCCGCGCGGATTTCGACTTCCCGCAACTGTTCGCTCAATTCGCGATAGCGAATGGCCGCGTTGACCTGGCGTTTGAGCGAGCGCATCTGGCGCTCCACCTCGGCGATGATGTCGCCAAGGCGCAGCAGGTTCTGCTCCGCGGATTCCAGGCGGCGCATCGCAAGCCGCTTGCGGTTCTTGTATTTGATGATGCCCGCGGCTTCTTCGAAGATGAAGCGCCGATCCTCCGGCTTCGAGCTGAGGATCATGTCCATCTTGCCCTGGCCGATCATCGAATAGGCCTGCGTGCCGACGCCGGTATCCATGAACAACTCGTGGATATCTTTAAGACGGCAGGCGGCCTTATTGATGAAATACTCGCTCTCGCCGGAACGGTAGATACGCCGCGTGATCTGCACTTCGGAGAAATCCACCGGAAGGCTCGAATCCGAGTTGTCGAACGTGACGGATACTTCCGCCATGCCCAGGGGGTGCCGGTTCTCGCTCCCGTTGAACACGATGTCCTGCATGTTGGAGCCGCGCAATTCCTTGGCGCGCTGCTCGCCGAGCACCCATCGCAACGAATCGAGAATGTTGCTCTTTCCGCACCCGTTCGGCCCAACCACGGCGGTCACGCCGGGATCGAGTTTCAAGATGGTCCGATCCGCGAAAGACTTGAAGCCAATCAGCTCGAGCTGCTTAAAGTACATGGAATTCCTGAATACTTACGCGTCGAAACGCGTCACTCGTTGAATGGAAACCGCACGCCCCGTCGCGTCGTCCGCTTCGATCACGACTCCGTTCAGCCCTGGGCGTTCCTTCGATATGGTGTGTTCCGCCGGCATCCCGGTCAGGAACTTATGGATAATCTTCTCGCGCTCCACCCCAATGACCGAATCCATTGGTCCCGTCATGCCCACGTCGGTGATGTAGGCCGTTCCCTGCGGCAATATCCGTTCGTCTGCCGTCTGCACGTGCGTGTGCGTTCCCACAACCGCCGTGCACAGCCCGTCGAGATACCACCCCAGGGCAACCTTCTCTGCCGTCGCCTCCGCATGAATGTCGACCAGCACAATCCGCGTCTGCTCGCGAAGCCGCTCCACCTCGCGGCGCCCGATGGTAAATGGACATCCAACAGGCTCCATAAACACCCGGCCCAAGAGATTCGCAACTCCAACCGACCGTCCATCCGCCAATCGAATCACGACGCTGCCCTGGCCGGGCACGCCTTCCGGATAATTGGCGGGACGGACCACCGTTCCAAAGGAGTCCAGCATCGGCGCGAGTTCCTTTTTGCGCCACGTATGGTTGCCCATCGTGATCGCGTGAACACCGCACCCGAGCAGCTCCCTCAGAATGGCCGGGGTCGCCCCCAAGCCGCCCGCGGAATTTTCCCCATTGGCAACCACGAAGTCAATTCGATGCTCCCCGCACAATTCCGGGAGCCAATTCTTGACGCACGCGCGGCCGGGACCGCCGACAATATCACCGATAAACAGTATACGCATTCACCGGCGGCTTATTTCGCCACTTCGGTGGCGCGAGTCTCTCGGATTACCGTTACTTTGATCTGGCCGGGATACGTCATTTCGCTTTCGACTTTGCGGGCCACGTCGCGTGCAAGCTGCATCGCCTCCGCGTCGTTCATCCGCTCGGGACATACCGCGATTCGGATCTCGCGTCCCGCCTGAAGCGCATACGACTTGTCCACCCCGGGGAATCCGTCCGCAATCTTCTCAAGCTGCTCAAGCCGCTTGATATACGTCTCCACGGTCTCGCGCCGCGCGCCAGGTCTCGCAGCCGACAAAGCGTCCGCCGCCTGGACAATCACGGCCATGACCGAGGCCTGTTCCATTTCGTTGTGGTGCGCACCCACCGCGTTGGCAATCATCTCGTTCTCGCCGTACTTCTTGCAGAAGTCATGCCCGATAATCGCGTGCGACCCTTCGATCTCGTGGCTGACCGCCTTGCCCATGTCGTGAATCAAGGCCGCGCGTTTCGTCTCGGGAATGTTCATGCCCAGTTCCGCAGCCATGATCCCCGCAAGATGGCAAACCTCCAGCGAGTGCTTCAACACATTTTGACCATACGACGTGCGGTAGCTGAGCCGTCCCAACAAGCGCACAATCTCGGGATGCAGGCTGTGCACGTCTGCCTCAAGGCTCGCGCGTTCGCCGACCTCCTTGATCGTGCGATTCATCTCTTCCTTGACCTTCTCGACGACTTCCTCGATGCGGGCCGGATGGATGCGTCCGTCTTGGATGAGACGCTCCAGCGCAATGCGCGCCGTCTCGCGGCGAACAGGGTCGAACCCGGAGAGAATCACCGCCTCGGGCGTGTCGTCGATAATGATGTTGATACCCGTGGCGCTCTCGAGTGCACGGATATTCCGGCCTTCTCGCCCAATGATACGCCCCTTCATCTCGTCATTGGGAAGCGCAACGACGCTGACCGTCGTCTCGGCGACGTGGTCCGCAGCGCACCGCTGAATCGCCTGACCAATAATCCATTTGGCCTTTTTATCGGAATTCTCGATTAGCTCTTCTTCGATTCGTTTCAAGCGAAGCGCGGCATCACGCCGGACTTCTGTTTCCAATTGGCTGAATAACTCTCTTTTCGCCTCTTCAGCACTCATGCCGGATATAATCTCCAGCTTTTGAGTCTGCTCCGCGACAATGGTATCCAACCGCTCGTGACTCTTGACGAGCACTGCTTCGCGGTTCGCCAATTCACGTTCTTTCCCGTTCAGCTCATTGGATTTGCGCTCGATAGACTCGACGCGCTTGTCGACCAGCTCCTCTTTTCCGAGGATGCGTTTTTCGAGAGCGACCAACTCTTTGCGAAATTCGCGGGCCTCTCGCTCCGCTTCTTCGCGCAGGGCAATTCGCTGCTCTTTGATGGTTGTGTTGGCATCTTTTAGGATCGAAGCGGCTTCGCGTTCCGCGTCCGAAATGGTTTGAGCGGCCTCGCGGCGCGCCCCACCAACTAGGTTGCGTCCCAGAATCCTAGCGCCCACTACGGCGAGCACCAGTCCAACGGGAATGCCGGCCCCGATCCACGCGAGTGTCAGTGGATCATCGAGCATGTGTTGAGACCTCCATCCGATAAAGGATGTTATTACCCGGTTTGGACTCCGAGGAAGGATGGAGGACAAAGAGAGAGATCGGAATAGCTTTTGAACCTACTGTCAGATATGTACTTAAAGCAAACCATCCATGGCCTGCAAACACAACCCAACCATAGAAAACCCGCCATGGCGGAGAATAAGGCTTATCCGACTTTGTCCCATGCCTTGCCTCAGGACGTCCGAAGAAACAAGTACAATTCAAGTCTTGAATAACGCGACTCAGTATAAGGACTCTAATAACATGAAGTCAATCCAATAGATCCTCCTTTTAGCGGAATTCTCCGATTTGAGTATTGAGCATGGAGAATGCGACGTGCGAAGCGATTGTTCGCTCTGGCCGTCAGTTTGTGGTATGATTTACCACGCAAT
>JBAZRU010000294.1:0-8164 GCA_041662805.1 Candidatus Hydrogenedentales bacterium
AACACGCCGATCGCTTGGGCCGCCTTGACGCGCTCGATATAGGGTTCCAAGGTAAACAAGGGGTTGCGCTATCCCGACATTGTATCGAAAATACGCCGCAGTTGCTCTTCCAATCGGGCGTCCACGGTCATCGTCGCAGTCTCAACCATACACCCTCCCGGCGCAACTTTCTCGTCCGGGGAAACGACCAAATCCGAAACTCCGTCCACATGGGCCGCGAGGTCGATATTGCGTTCTCGCATCTCTGTAAAGTCCTTGGGATTTATACGGATGACCACACGCTCCCGCTCGACCAAGTGTTCTAAAGCCGCACGGACGGTGCCTCGAACCACGTTGAAATCCGTCTCCGCTTCCCGGCGCAGAATGCGCGAAGTGATTGCGCTAACCAATTGCAGAACTTGCGGCTCCAGACTCGACAAGAATGTCTCTCGGGCCTGTCGAAGCTCTCCCGAAACGGCCTGCAGAACATTTAAGATGCCGGAAACCGTTTCCTCAAACTGAAGCGCCGCGGCCGCCAACCCCTGCTGCACCCCCTCTTGGTGGGCAGCTTCTCGAATTCCATCGGCTTCCTCGTTCGCCCGAGCCAGAATCGAAGCGACATCCATCTCCAACGTGACGCTAGCTTCCCCCTCGGACTCCTCCAAGAACATCTCTTGGGTCTGTTCCGGAAGCACGTTTCGCTCGTAACGCGCAAACCCGTTCGCCTCAGGTTCGCTCGATTTGATGATCCTTGCCAAGGGGATGCTCCCCACCCAGTCGCGTTGCTATACGACGATTTCGTCCGCGCCTCCGGACCGCCCCTGAATAACGATTTCGCCGCTCTCTTCCAAACGCCGAATCGCCGTGACGATCTTCTGCTGAGCCTCTTCGATGGTTCGAAGACGTACCGGCCCCATGTACTCCATCTCTTCCTTGATCATGTCGCGGGCGCGTTCGGACATGTTCTTGAATATCTTGTCCGTCAACTCCTGGCTCGCCGTCTTCAACGCCAGCGCAAGTTCTTTCTGCTCCACCTCGCGTAGCGCCTTCTGAATACCGGCGTCATCCACGAGTATCAGGTCGTCGAACGTAAACATCAGCCGCGCGATCTCGTCCGCCAGTTCCGGATCGCGCTCCTCCAGATCAGCCATGATCGTCCGTTCCGTGCCTCGGTCGATGTTGTTCAAGATCTCCGCGACATCCTTCACTCCGCCCGCGAACGTGAATCCTTGGCTGAATACCGAGGCCATCTTGCGCTCAAGCACGCGCTCCACTTCGCGAACAATCTCAGGCGGCGTCCGGTCCATGGTCGCGATGCGCATAACCACGTCCGTGCGCACATCCTGCGGCAACGCCGATAACACCACGCTCGCCACCCCGGGCTGAAGGTGCGCCAGTATGAGCGAAATGGTCTGCGGATGCTCGTCTTGAATGAAGGTCGATATCTGCGAAGGGTCCGCCCGCTTCAAAAACTCGAACGGGACCTCCTGCAGACTACTTTGCAGGCGGGTCAAAATCTCCAGTGCGCGCTCCGGCCCCAAGGCCGATTCGAGCACGTGCCTCGCATAGTCAATACCACCCGCCGTGACATAGCGGTTCGCGAGGTACATCTGGTGAAACTCGTCGATGATCCCTTCGCGCACTTCCGGTTCAATCGCGCCAAGACTGGACAAGTCGAGCGTGAGCTGCTCGATCTCTTCTTCACTCATCTTCGACAGCACGCGGCTCGCCTGCTGCGGTCCCAAGCATGCCAGAAAAATAGCCGCTTTGGTTCGACCGTCTATGTCCGCCAGTTTCTGGCGAGTCTCTGCCGACGCTCTGCTACTCACGTTCGCTCAACCATGTACGCAACAACGCCGCCACCGCTTCCGGTTGCTCCTGAGACACCCGCTGGACTTCTCCGGCAATCTCTCGCTTGCGCATTTCTTCCGGACCCGCGGTGGGCATTTCGAAGCGAACCTCCCCTTCTTCCGATTCCATCGGAATCGAGGCCCGCGACAAGAACCTGCGAACCAACAAAAATGCGACCGCCACCGCGCCAAGTTTCAGTATCCATGAGAGGGTGTCTTGCCAATTCGCCAAGAACGACGCGGTTTGCACCGCTTCGAATGCCGTCGTCGCCGCCGCCAGTCTCTCTACATCAAATGGATGGTCACGCACTTCGACAAGCGTATCCTCGATCCCCACCGCGGATGCAACCAGCCGCTTGTAGGTGTCAAGTTCCTTCTTGGTGCGCTCTTCGTAGACTTTCTTCCCCGTCTCCTTGCCATCGGGGCCAACTTCATTATTATACCGCCCTTCGACGATGGCCGTGACCTGCGTAGCCGTTGCCGTTCCGGGCGTAATCACTTTCTCCACCGTCTTTCTCGAAGGCTGAAAGTTGTCGAGCGTCTGCTCTTCGGACGTCGAAGTCTGCTCGATGCCGGGTGCAGGTGCATCGTCCGGGAGGTTCGCGCTGGCGCCTGCCGGACCTTCCGGAGCGCCCTGAGTCGAAGTCGTTGTGCTGCTGGAACTTAGACTGCTTACGGGCGTCCCCGCCTTTACTTCTTCCGAACGCTCCGTGGTGCGGCTGTGATCGATATTGAGCGCCACCCGAACCACGCTCTGCACCCCGATATCGCGTAACGCCTCTTCCGCGCTCTTTTCCAAGTCCTTGCGGTACTTCCGCGCATATTCCAGCTTGGAATTGGCCACGGAATCGAAATCGTCTTCCGTAGGCGCGTTCAACACCTTGCCTTCGAGCGTAACCAAATTAACGTGGTCGCGCGTCAGGTTCGCCCCGCCAAAGGTGGTAATCGTCCCCAAGACGGCCTTGACCTGCTCTTCCGTCAGCGGCTGCTTCACGTCCAGCGTGACCGTAGCTTCCGTGGGCCTCTGCTCCGACGCGAACAATTCGTCCTTGGCCTCGCGGATCATTACGTACGATTTGTTGACGAACGCATATTCATTGAGTTGCCGTTGGAGCTCGCCCATGAGCGCGCGCTGATAGTTTACGTCTTGCGTGAACTTATTCTGCATGAGGTTGGCCGAATTGAAGAGTTCGAATCCGGAAAGGCTTCCCTGCGATCTCACCAGACCAGCGGCATTGATTCGGACACGCATGTCGCTACGGTACTGCGCCGGCACCAATACATTCTGCCCCGAACTGTCCGTTTGGAACGGCACCCCTGCGTCTTCCAGAGACCCTTGGACGCTGATCATGTCTTCGGGAGAAAGCTTGGTGAATAATTCGACGTACTGGGGCTTGCTTGTAAAGTAGACGAGCACCCCGATTACTGCGACGGTAAACAACGCGGCCACGACCATGTTGACGCGGGCGCTTGTCGACAGCCTCTGCCAGGCGCTGACTAACCCTTCCCACAGATTGCGAAGAAATTCCACGGCCGGTACCTTTCGTGACTCAGGCGCATAAATGCCTTTTGGCTACGCTTCTTGCCTAGTTCCTATGGCGCGTCCCTATACGTCATGCCGTGCCCGTGCTCTTGCGCCGTCACTTTAAGGTCCGAAGTCACCCGCGAAATTGCCGTTCCCTGCACCGTCGCGGCAATCCCACCCGAGGATATCGTCTTCATCACGGGGGCGCTCTGCCACCGCGAAGCAAGCTGGGTCAATTCAACTGTCAACTCCGCGCGCTTGTCGGCAGGTACCAAAAGGGTTTGCCCGCCGTCCCGTAACTCGAAGGGTACTTCCTGCGCCATCAAGTGGTCTTGCACTACCAGTCGCTGCGGCGCCGACAGTCCCGTTGCCAAAGGCACCAAACCCTCGGAACGGTCCCCGGCCGCGTATGCCATGTACGCAGCCAACGGCGCCAAACAAGCCACCACGATGCAGCGGTATCGGTCGCTGCGCGGCGCTTCACGCCACCGCGACCTGACGCGCCCTGCGAGTTGACGGAGAATTCTCACAGAAGTTGTCCTGTCCACCTCGGGTGAAAGCCATGCTCCCACCGCACTTCAACTCATGGCGTTGGTCCAAAACGCCACGACGCGCATCGGTTCGGGCGGCTAACCGCCCACCACCGTTACACTTGCATCCGCATGATCTCTTCGTATGCGGCCACAATCTTGTTTCGCACCGTCATCATCGTCTGAAACGACAAATCGGCCTTTTCCACGGCGACCACCGCTTCCGTGACGTCTTTGATTTCGCCCGCCACCAGCTTCTTGATCGTCATGTCCGCTTCAGTCTGCAGGCGCTGCACTTCGCCGATCGACTCGGCCAGCACATCCTTAAAGGATTTGCCTTCACCCGGCATCTGCGTCGGAGCCGTCCGCATCTGCTGCGGATCGAATCCAACACGCTGCGTCCCAATTCCAGCGATGGATAGTGGATTGATGGGCTCAGCCATGATCCCCACTCCCCAGCCGGCTCGGTTCGCTCGCCTTATGTCCAGTCGTGCTCATCGCTTACACCTGCAGAATATCAAGCGCTTTCTGGCTCATGCGCTTCCCGGACAACACCACGGCAATGTTCGCCTCATACGCCCGCTGCGCCGAAACCAAATCGACCATCTCTACCGACATATCCACGTTCGGATACTCGACATACCCATTCTCATCCGCAAACGGATGGTTCGGCTCGTACGACAGCCGCAACGGGGAATTGTCGTTCACCACTTCCTTCAACTTTACGCCGAACTTCTCCGGGGCCAACCCCGGGCGAAGCTGTTCGCCTGCCAGTATGGCCATCTGCCTGCGGAATGCCCCGCCCTTAGCCGTTGCCGGCGTCAAGGCGTTGGCGATATTGTTCGCAATCACGTTGATCCGCGCCCGCTGGGCCCGAAGCCCGCTTACCGCGATTTCCCGTGATGATACCGCCTCAAGCATGTCTCAACGGCTCCTACCTGACACCACTCAGCATGTCTTTAACCATCTTAAACTGTTTGGCCAAGAGACTACCATATGTTGTATACCTTCCGGTATTTTCCGACAAATCGGCCATCTCTTGTTCTAGGTCGACCTTATTGTAATCATTTTTCGACGTAAGCGCAACCCGCTTAAATTGTGGTTGCCAACGGTCAGCCTCAAGATGTTGGGGCAGGGTCTTGCGGAGCGAGACGCGCCCATGACCATCTAGAGCTTCCCGAAGGGTCCCCTGAAAATCCAGGTGGACCGGGTTGTAGTTGGGGGTGTCCACGTTCGCAATGTTATTCGCAAGAAGGTCTTGGTTGAGGACCGCAACCCGCATCCCCTCCTGCAACACCCGAACCGCGCTCACCCCCTCAAACGGCACGATGTAGACTCCTCCTTTCTACTAAAATGGACCAAAGATCTTCTCCGTCGAGATAAATAAACGCAACGCCCATGCCAAGGCTCCCCCAAAAACTAACCACAATCCCGCTCAGCAGTTGCGCACTAGCCTCCGCCCGCCCCCCGACGCACCAAGGAAAACATTGCCGCACACCTGTCACTGTTTTCCCACCGGCAGCGTTCTCCACGCAGCTTTCGCCCCCCTCTCTCCTCCGCTTCCTTCCCCGCGCGTTTGCCTGCCCGCCTGTGCAACCGTATTGCCATCACTGCACCCCAGGTGCTAGTCTTCTGCATTCTGCTTGGGGTTCACATCTATCCTGGCCTTAAACGAAGGAGGACCGACCTGTCATGGGCAAACTGGCGATCAATGGGGGAAGCCCCGTCAGAAAACCAACGGCGAAGTGGCCCCAGTGGCCCATCCATGCCGAAAGCGACGTCCGCTTGCTTTCCGCCATCACGAAGTCCAATCGCTGGTCGTTCGATGGCCCTTATGAATGGCAGTTCGCCCGCGAGTTTGCCGCCTACCACCGCTCCAAATTCGGTATCTGTTGCGCGAACGGAACCGTCGGCATTCAGCTTGCCCTCGAAGCCCTCGACATCGGCGCCTACGACGAAGTCATCGTCCCCGGCATGACCTGGCAGGCAACCGCCGCGGCCGTCCTCGACGTAAACGCCATCCCGGTCCTCGTCGACGTAGAGCCCGATACCTGGTGCCTCGACCTCGCCAAGACCGAAGCGGCCATCACCAAGAAAACCAAAGCCATCATCGCCGTGCATTTATACGGCTGCATGACCGACATGACCAAGCTCCAGAAACTCTGCAAGAATCACGGCCTCTATCTCATCGAAGATTGCGCCCACCAGCACGGCGCGTTCTGGAAAGGCAAAGGCGTGGGCGGCTTGGGCGACATCGGCAGCTTCAGCTTCCAGGAAAGCAAAGTCCTCTCCTGCGGCGAGGGCGGCTTCAATATGTGCCAAGACAAGGTCTTGTTCGAACGCCTGTACTCGCTACGCAATTGCGGACGCGGATACAAGGACGACCAGACCCACGCCATTCAGTCCGGCAACTTCCGCATCACCGAATGGCAAGCCGGCATCCTGCTCGGAGGCCTCTCCCGGCTCGACGCCCAAGTGAAGCACCGCGACGAAAACGCAATCTACCTGAATTCGCTCCTGGCCCAGATTCCCGGCGTCGCACCCATGCGCCGTAGGAAAGAAATCACCCAGGCCAGTTACTTCAACTTCGCGTTCCGCCTCGACTGGAACAATATCCCCGCGAAGGGCATCAACAACGCCCACTTCTCGGCCGCCCTCACGGCGGAACTCGGTTCGGGCTTTGAACCCCCGTATGAGCCACTGAACAAGTGCTCGCTGTACAAGCCCCACACCAAGCGCAGGCACAATCTCTCTCCCGACTACTGGAAGAAGATCGACCCCAAGCGCTCGGTGCTGCCGAATTGCGAGAACGCCCACTTCGTCTCCGGCGTCGCGGTGCATCACCACGTCCTCCTTGGCTCCAAGAAAGACATGGAAAGCATCGCCACCGCGGTGGCCAAAGTGATTGAAAACATCGGCGAAATTAACCCGTCCGGGCCGCAAGCAACACGCAAGCGCTATCGGGCGCTGGCCATCTGATTAATCGATCATCTCGCCCGCTGTCATTTGCTGGTGAGAACGTGTGACGATGGGGGGGGAACAGCTATGACCTCGGAGGAGAGCGAGCCAGCGCCTGCGGATACTGATACCGCCTCCGCACTGGGACTCATTCGGCGGCACGCGCGCGCCTTTGTCGCCTTCAATGCAGGCTACTACGGCCTCGTGCTCGCTGGAATGCTGATCGGTGGCCTCAATCCTTCAATCCGTGACATCCTATCGGAAGCGGTGAAAAAGGCCGTCACGGAAGGTCCCCTGCAATCCGTAGGAAGCGCATACGGCGGCGGCAAGTTCCTGTGGGCGTTTGTGTTGACGTTTCTCATAAACCTTATCGCCGGAAGCCTGCTCACGATCTCCGTACCCTCGGCGATCATCCCGTTTAGCGGACTCCTTCTGGCCGCGTGGAGAGCCATACTCTGGGGGCTTCTCTTCACGCCGGTCAATCATCCCTTGGGTCTCGGACTCTACGTTCACTTCGTGACATTGCTGCTCGAAGGGCAAGCCTACATACTCGCGGCGTTTGCCGCCTACATCCACGGACGCTCGTTTCTCGCGCCGCGCTCCATGGGCGCGATGTCCCACGGACAAGGTTACGTGCTCGGCATCAAACACTCCGCCCGCGTGTATCTTCTCGTCACAGTCTTGCTCCTCATTGCCGCGCTGTATGAATCCTTTACCGGGATCTACATAATCCCCGCGCTCCTGCCCGCATGAAAGGTTTGAATTATCCGCTCATGCCAAATAGAATGTGCCTGCACGGGTTTTTACTAGAATTCTGGACGCGACACAAAATGCTATCCCCCGAGAGACGCCTCGCATGGCGGTGACTCCTCTCACCCTATCCGGCCCAGACAAGGGCGGCAGCTTCGAGTATCACTGGGCTGGCGCTTATTTGCAGGCCCATCTGCTATCCGATGTCGGTAAAAAACGCACGCGGAACGAGGACGGGTGCATCATCTGTGCGCCTGAAGATAAGCGCATCGCCAACGATCGGGGCATATTCCTCGCCGTGGCCGACGGAATGGGCGGTGTCAGCGGAGGCGACTTCGCAAGCCGCCTGGCCTTGCAGACGATGGTCGAGGAATACTACGGCAGCCAAGAGCCGAATATCCCCGCGCGGCTCCGCGACTCCATCGAACGGGCTAACCGCCGCATCTTCGAGGAAGCGGAGAACCATCCCGAGTACTACGGAATGGGGACCACGGTCTCAGCCTTGGCGATCATCGGCGACCACGTCTACATCGCCCAGGTCGGAGACAGCCGCGTCTACCTCCGCAGAGGCA